>JBFLYJ010000245.1:0-5371 GCA_040756635.1 Nitrospirota bacterium | reverse complement strand
CGTAAAGGATATTCAGCTCGCAAAGAAAGGAAAATTGCGCATAGAGTGGGCTGCCCAGGAAATGCCCGTCTTAGAGAGCATCGCCGAAAGGTTCAAAAGAGAACGGCCACTAAAGGGGATACGGGTGACGGCCTGCCTCCATGTAACCACAGAGACGGCCAGTCTCATGGAAACCCTCAAGGCCGGAGGCGCAGAGATCTCCCTCTGTGCATCCAATCCCCTCAGCACCCAGGATGATGTTGCCGCATCCCTGGTGAAAAATTCCGGCATATCGGTCTTCGCCGTCAAAGGGGAAGACACAAAGACCTATTACCGGCATATCAGGGATGCCCTGTCCATAAAACCACAGATAACCATGGATGACGGCGCGGATGTTGTCTCGACACTCCATAAAGATGCCAGGGCCCTGCTGAAGGGAGTTATCGGCGGGACCGAAGAGACCACAACAGGGGTCATCAGGCTGAAGGCCATGGCTGATCACGGCGCCCTTCAGTATCCCATCATAGCGGTGAACGATGCGTATACAAAACACCTGTTTGACAACCGCTACGGCACAGGGCAGAGCACCATGGACGGAATCATCAGGGCCACCAACAGGCTGATCGCAGGCTCTGTATTCGTGGTGAGCGGATACGGCTGGTGCGGCAGGGGAGTTGCCATGAGGGCAAAGGGGCACGGCGCCAGGGTCATCATCACAGAGATCGACCCGCTGAAGGCGCTGGAGGCCACCATGGACGGCTATGAAGTGATGCCCGTACGGGACGCGGCGAAGATAGGGGATATCTTCATCACCGCCACCGGTGATATCAATGTTATCTCCACAGAATGTTTCCGCTTGATGAAGAACGGGGCCATCGTCTGTAACACGGGCCACTTTAATGTGGAGATCGATATCCAGAGCCTCGGGAAGATGTCAAAGGCAAGGAGGCTTATGCGCGATTATGTGGAAGAGTTCACCTTGAGGAACGGCAAGAGAATCTATCTTCTGGGAGAGGGGAGGCTCATTAATCTCGCCGCTGCCGAAGGACATCCCTCCGCAGTCATGGACATGAGTTTCGCAAACCAGGCATTGTGCGCAGAGTATATGGTCAGGAACGCAAAGAAACTCGGAAAGAAGGTCTACAGCGTCCCAGAAAAGATCGACAAGGAAATCGCCCGTCTTAAGCTGCGGGCCATGGACATAAGAATTGATACCCTTACCCCGGAACAGAAGAAGTATCTCAAAAGCTGGGAGATGGGAACGTAAACCCCGTTAGAAGACCTTCGCCCTTCTGACGGGAAGGCTCACACGGACATTAAGCCCCGCGAAGCACATCCGGGGTTGTAATAATAATATTTCTCGGTGAAGAAAACTGATGACTTCTGAGAACATGATGAATGAGTTCGCTTTTGTCCAGACGAATTATATCTGGATGCCTTTTGAGATATCGGACTAAGGCATCAGAAGAATATTCAAAAAGCGTAATCTCGCCGGCAACTTCTTTCTCATCTGGCCAGTGCCTGATGTTCTTAACCTCCTTTTTTAATGCGCTTACTTGAGCATTCATTAGGATCTTAGTGGGATAAGTCAGGATAATGGGGCGGCCGGACAAATGCTCGTCTTCTATAATCCGACGAATAATAAAGCTTTTGCCAGCTCCAACAGGCGCTTCGACCATTATGAGGCGAGCATCAGACTGCAAAGCCCGGAGAGTCTCCTTTTGAAAAGGTCTTAAACCCTCTTCTTCTTTAACAGTTCTTTGTTCAACTGATAGCAAGATTCAGCCCCACATGCCCACTCACTCCGGCCCGTTGAATATCAGACTTCCAGAAGACAGATGACAGACGCAAAACAAAAAATCAGCCTTCCCGAAAAATCCCCTTACCGCCGTCACGTCCGCCTCGATCGGTCTCTCGCACGTTATCCAAGCTTCCGTCTTCTCGATTTTCATATCACAACCCGCTCTTATTAACCGTACCAACAGTTCAAATCGTTCCAACTGATCAAACAGTTCAAGCCGTCCAAACGGTTCAAACGGCTCAAACTGTTCAAACAGTTTTCCTGAAATCTTTCACCAATCCTTCAACCTCTTCCCTCATAGTCTTAATAGGCGGTTTTTTATATTTTGTCCCTTTGTAACCGCTGCCTTTCAAATACTCCATGAAATTATTTATCATGATCGAAAGCCTTTTAAACTCATCTATTATTTTAACGCCTTCTTCTTTGGCGAGATAATTTTGGTCAACCGCAACATATAATTGAGAGCGCACTTCTCCGCTTGAACCCTTTGCGATTGACAGGAATTGGGTAAACTCCTGATTGCCTCCCCGTTCAAATCCTTCCGAGATATTGGACATTACTGACACTGACGCCCTTCGTATCTGGTCGCGAAGACCAAAATCTTTCGAAAAACCGCCGTCTCCGGTGATTTTATAAATTCTGTTTGCCAGCTCCCTTGCAGATTTCCAGATTTCGAGGTCTTCAAAATATTTAACGGCCACCTATCCCTCCTTTTGATAACGGTTCAAGCGGTTCTAACTGCTCAAACAGTTCAAATCGTTCTTGCCGATGCTATTCGCTTTTCGGCTTCCCCTCAACGCTATGAGCGCAAAACTTCATAAGAAATCAGCCGTCACTTTCCCTTTTGAACCCGATCTTCTTTTTCTTGATCTCCGGCGGTCGCATTAGTTCTCTTTCCGGACCCCGCTGAAAAAATAGGATGCCGTTCGTCGGGCTTCAAACGCCAAAGATTATGCAGATTCCCTCTCCCCTCCATATGCTTAAAATACTCCGATTCCTCCGCTATTTCAACAAAAATTTTCGCTCTTATATCAGCCGGGAACAGTCCCGATTCTACGACGGGCGCATGACCAAGCGCCCCTACAACAGCCCATAAATCCTGGGACAGTCCCCTGTGCCGTGGAGATGCTCCTCAAGCCGGTGCCATTCCTCGGGCGGCTTTCCTTCAAGGCTATGGGCGTAAAACTTTTTCAACTTCCCCCTCTCAGAAGTTTAATGCAGTCTTCGCAGCGCAGTTAAGACAGCTTCAAGCCTTCTTGTTTCAATGCTTTTCTCACGACTGACCGCACTTTATCGGCAATCTTCACTGCAAGCTCAGCGTCTTTTTTTGTAACTTTTTCGGGTCCGGGATATCGTGCTGTGACGGCATAATCCGTCAGCATTTCGGCTTCGCTCAGTTTTTCGCTAACCCACTCTGCGTGTTTGGAAGATATTTCCAGAAGGAGGGATATGTTATGCGTGTAAGGGAAATCAACCTTTTTAAGAGCAAGAAATGCCTTAAGATATTTTTCCGCACACTGCTGTGCGTGAAAGGCAATCAGCTTGTACGGACGAGAACTTGAAAGTTTAAAGGCGTGTTTGGCAAGCCTTAAGTCTTCTTCCGCATGTTCAAGCCACTGCTTTACGACTTTGTGTATTCTTTGCGTTTCGCTCATAGAGAACTTTTCCCTCTTTAGATGCGTATCGCGCTATTGTTCCGGGGATCTCCTTCTCGTTCTCAAACTCTTTTGGCGTGAGAACAACAATGTCTCTCGCCAGGCCGAGGCCCCAGAGAGATCTGTTCATTTCAAGTATCAGAGTGCGCCGCTTTTTCCTCAGCGGACACACCACCAAGAAATCAACATCGCTTTTTTCGTCCGCGGTACCCCTTGCGTAAGAGCCGAAAAGAATTATACGCTGGGGATGAAAACGTTCCGCCAGTCTTATGGTTGCCTCATTTATGGTTTCTTTGCTTATCATCCCTACCTCAACAAATTAAACTTAAACTGTCAGCATGCGCTCATCAGAGTCCCGGCCTTATTTTATTCCTTTCTACCCATTTCTTCAATACATCGTGCCACAACCCCGCCAGATACCCCCATTCCTCACACCCGAATTCTTCCGCAAATCGGGTCACTATCCTCTTAGCCGGGGACAGTCCCGATTCTACGACGGGCGCATGACCATGCGCCCCTACAACCGCCCGTAAATCCTGGGACAGTCCCCTCGTGCTCCTGCTTATATCCCATGCTCCTCAAGCCGGTGCCACTCCTCACCGGCTTTCCCTCAATGCTGTGGGCGTAATACTCAGGCATATTTCACCAAAAACAGAAAACCGCCTCTTAGACAGCGGATTTTAATAAAATAGACAGCGGATGCTACAGGCTCCCGAGAATTTTCTTGATTGCAGCTAAAAAAGATTTCCCCTCTTCAATTTTCAGTGAAGCAGTCGGGTCAATGATCTCTTCCTGAATATCATAATCGGCTATCTCCCGAATCTTCCTCGCATCAATAAGCATTCTGTGGTATTTGGGGTCGATTCTTCCTGTCTTAGCAAAGTAATATCCAATTGCTGATTCAACGGCCGAATGCCTAATAACATCAATTCCTTCTGATTTTAAAAGAGCCTGCGCTGCATAATACATCGAATAATAGATTTTGCTTGCAGCATCCGACGGATAGCCGCCATTCATTAACTTTTCGGCTACCTCAAGCGCATGTTCAGCTTTTTCAATAAGTTTTTTTACTTCCTCGGTCATACTGATACACCCTCTTTTTCCACATGCCGGTAAAAAGAAAAACCTCTGTTGAGCGAGATATAGAATTGGGTTTCGGAAAGCACTTTAAGCGATATGATTGGTTTGAAGTCATGATCCCACATAATCTGATACGCTATATCCTCAAGTCGTTTTTCAAGCTCAGGACTTTTTTCATCAACCAATGCAATAACATCGAGATCAGAGTCCTCAGATGCTTCACCTTTCACTCTCGATCCGAAAATTATGAAGCGTTTCATGCGGTTTGCCAGATCCGATGGAAGCCTTTTCTTGAATTCCAGTATCAAATTCCTGTCTCTATCGTTCATATTATCAATTTCTCCTTATTCATCGGAATCCTATACACTCTTAAAAGACAATTCAGCATCGCAATATTCACTAAGCTGCTTTTTTGTCATAAATAAGCTTGCCTTCTCTTAAAACGATGCTTTTAAATCTTGTCTTTTTACCTGAAAGGTCGATGAGATCAACATTCTTTGACATCGTTCTGAACAGTTCACCGTAGAATTTAAAAAAACTGCCTTTGGGTACACCACTAACGGCAAAATCATAATCGTTAACGGCTTTTACGCCTCGGGACAAAGAAGAGCCTGTTAAATATAATTTGCGAACCCCATATTTTTTGGCAATGGCTACGGCCTTATCAAGCTCACGCTTTGGTATCATAAAACCTCCTTTCCGCTCTTCGAAATTCTATTCCCTATTCATTCTGCCACTATGAATCAGGATATTCAAGCCGCACGCCCATGAAACTCCGGCCTGTTCCTGTACAAATTCCCGAAAAATCCCCGGACGGCCGTCCCGTCCGCCTCAATCGGTTTCTCGCACGTTATCC
>JBFLYJ010000244.1:0-5372 GCA_040756635.1 Nitrospirota bacterium | reverse complement strand
GCCCCTACTACTACGCACCTACCTGTATAAAACATCAAGAAACGTCAGCGCCATAATGGCGGTCAGCGTAACTACAATCAATAGAAGCATGAGCCTGAAAAAGAGCGATTCGTGTTTAAGACGCATAAATATGAATAAAACCAGTCCTGCCTTAAGGGAAGCAATGAGTATATTCACGGCAACACCATGACGCCCCATGTTCACCCCGGCTATCCACACGGTCAGTCCTGTGAGGCAAAGCAGGGTGAGCCATGTGAAGATAAGCGTCCTGTACCCGGTCGTCCCTGAATTCTCTTCTTTATGTTTCATAGAGTCCATATCTTTGATTTTTGATATTTGATTTTTTATCTTATTCCGGTGCCGGTATTGTGTTTATTTTGTATTCAGCTCTTTCATTTGAATAAAATATCGTCATCTTAACAGATACAACAGCGGGAACAGGTAGATCCACGCTATGTCAACAAAGTGCCAGTAGAGCGCTGCGTTTTCAAGTTTGACAGAACTTCCTTCATGGATAGTCCCTTTATTGATCATAAAAATGATGACCAGGAATACAATAATACCGATCAGGACATGGAACGCATGTATCCCGGTCATGACAAAATAGAGGCTGTAGAAGAGCACCTTCCCATGCGACATATCATTTAAATAAGCGCTCCCCGGATAGATCCCGTGTCCGATCTTCGTACTCCATTCAAAATACTTCACTATTAAAAATACGGTCCCGAGCAGAGCTGTAATACCGAGACTCACCCCCGAAGACCGCACCGCCCCCTTTTTTATCTCCGATAATGACAGGGCTGCGCTAAAACTGCTTGTTATCAGGATTACTGTATTGAATGTGCCGATTGTCCTGTTTAACTCCGAGGACGCATCGTGGAAGTCGGCTGAGTAGTGAGCGCGGTAGACGGCATAGAGGAGAAACACGCCGCCGAAGAAGAGCATTTCGGTAAAGAGGAACAGCCACATTCCCATTTTTGCGCCGACTTCATCAGTATGTTTTACCAGTTTTGCATCCATATAACTTAATCCTGATAATGCGTTTAGAACAATGCCTGCATTGTTCTGGTTACAGTTACCGGGCTAAGGCAGCTTGTCGTTTTACTCATTAAGTATTCCTCTCTCTTGAGTATGGCCCCCGGGTTATTACCGGGATTTCCAGAAAGTTTTCAGGCGGAGGAGGAGAAGACGTCTGCCACTCAAGAGTGGTCCCGTCCCACGGGTTGTCTCCGGCCTTCTCCCCTTTAAAGAGCGCCCTGGCAAGATTAGTGAACATGATCAGAAGGCCCGCAGCAAGTATCCACGAACCGATGGTCGATATAACGTTGTTTCCCTGAAATACGGGAGGATAATCATAGTACCGCCTCGGCATACCCTGCCAGCCAAGCAGGAACATGGGGAAGTAGAGGATATTGAACCCTGTAAACATGATAATGCAGGCGACAGCTGAGGTTTTGAAGTTATACAGCCTGCCTGACATCTTCGGGATCCAGTAGTGAAGACCGGAAAAAAATGCGAACCCCGCGCCGCCGAACATTGTGTAGTGGAAATGGGCCACAATAAAGTAAGTGCCGTGGATATGGATGTTCGTTGCGACCGCTGAATTTATGAGGCCGGTCAGTCCGCCTATGCAAAAGAGGAAGATGAATGCGAAGGCGTAGAGCAGGGGCGGTTTTATATCAACCGAACCCTTATACATCGTCGCTATCCAGTTAAAGACCTTGATCCCGCTCGGCACGGCGACAGCGAACGTAATAAATGAAAAGACCATATTTGACACATCGCTCATCCCGCTTGTAAACATGTGGTGTCCCCAGACCACATAACCCAGGCTCGCAATACTGAGTCCGGAAAAGACGATCGCCTTATACCCAAACACTGTCTTGCGCGAGAACGTGGGAACGATCTCGCTTATGATCCCCATGGCCGGAAGTATCATGACATACACCGCGGGATGTGAGTAAATCCAGAAAAGGTGCTCAAACATCAGGGGATCTCCGCCCTTCGTGGGGTCAAAGAAACCGATCCCGAAGGCCCTCTCAAGGATGAGCAGGAGGAGGGTGATCGCGATGACCGGCGTGGCCAGGACCTGGACCCAGGCTGTAGCGTAGAGAGTCCAGGGGAACAGCGGCATCCTGAACCAGGTCATGCCGGGGGCCCGAAGCCGGTGAATTGTGGTAATAAAATTAATCCCGGTCAGTATGGATGAAAAACCGATAATGAACGCGGCAAGGGCCGCAACAGACACATTCGTGGGGGTTCTTATACTGTAAGGAGGATAAAATGTCCATCCTGTATCAGGCGGTCCTCCCGGAAGGAATATGGTTGAAATCGCGGTTATGCCTGCAATGAGATATAGCCACCACGAAAGCAGATTAAGACGTGGGAAAGCGACGTCCCTGGCCCCGATCTGGAGAGGGAGAAAATAATTACCCAGGGAGGCGGGGACACCGGGGATGACAAAGAAGAAAATCATGATGATCCCGTGGAGTGTAAACAGGGAATCGTATGTCCTCGCGCTCACAATCGTCCTGCCGGGCGCGATGAGTTCAAGGCGCATAAGGAGCCCGATGACGACACCGGTCAGAAAAAAAGCAAGCACTGAACAGAGGTAGAGTATCCCGATCCTTTTGTGGTCTGTTGAAAAGATCCAGGAGAAAATGCCTTGACGCGCTTCAGTATTCATGTGAGATATTATAATTCAGCTGTATCCCTGAGAGGTCTCTCTTGAAGTATGCGGAATTAAATTCCGCGCACGCATATTCAATGTTATTTCAAGCTTACCATATTATCGGTCAGGATCAATAAAAAAAGCGGGAGGAAAAGTCGATACCGAAGGAAATGATCTGTATGTGTAATTAAATTACTCGAGAAGAAGCCCGGTCAGTTGCTTATACCTTAATTAAATAAATTTAGTTGTAATCAGCGGCAGTTAATGATAAAAGGAATTATAAAATAACAGACCTTACAAATCCAGTCCCTTCGCGACAGGGGAGGGTAAAGTGACATTTGCAGCATAAATGTAAGTGCCGGACTACTGAATAATACGACTTCAGCGGTTCGGCTTTTTAATTGAACACGAAGAGTCTTTTATAAATAAATTCCCTGTGTTGATGGAACCGCAGGGTCTGATAGTAACGGAGATGTCTCTGAGGAGCAGGTTTAAATTCAACAGTATAGCGACACGGCTTGCCTTCTGGTTCTTCATCATAGGTATGCTCCCTCTGATTATGGTCAATATTGCGATTTACTTCCATATGGTGAACGCAATGAAGGTATCGATATTCAACCGGCTTGAGTCGGCGAGAGATATCAAGGTTGCTGAGTTAAATGACTGGCTTGATGAAAGGATCGTGGACATACGCACCATTGCCGACGATAACGATATCAGGGTGCTTGAAGAGCTTCGTAAAGAAGGGCCGGGGGATGATCTACGAAAGTCACTTATCGTTCTGGAGGCGCGGGAGCTTATGAAGAGATACCTGCAGAATTATGATGACTTTCATGAAATATTCATAGTCAGTCCTCTCACCAAACGGATCCTGGTTTCAACCGGGGAAGGTCGTGAGGGGGTGCGGCCGGCCCACGATTTCCACTATGAAGGGGCATTAAAAAGCCGGAAGCTGTTTATAGAGGATATTCATTATTCCACGACGCTGCGTAATGCCTGCATGGCATTTTCCATTCCAGTATATGGGCGTACGGACAAGGGTGCTGTCATCGGTGTCCTGGTTGCCAGGTTCAACCTCGAGGCGTCACTCAACAGGCGTTTGTCGGACCGTACTGGGATAGGAGATTCGGGCGAGACCTTCATAGTCAGCAGGGACGTTCTTGCACTGAATGAGCTGCGCTGGCATAAGGACGCGGCCCTGAAGCTTAAAATGACGGACGCGGCGGCCCTGAACGCATCGCTCGGCAGCATCGGCATCATGGAGACATCCGATTACAGGGGGACGAAGGTACTGGCCGCCTATACATATATCCCCCGCACCCAATGGGGATTTGTGGCAAAGCAGGACCTGGAGGAAGTCTATGCGCCGATAAACAGTCTCAGGAAATGGATGATAGCTATTTTTGTCGTGACGGTAATTGGGGTCGTTACAGTCGCCTTTCGCGTGGCAAAGTCAATCTCAAATCCGATTAAGGACTTATATAGAGGGAGTGAAATAATCGGGCGGGGCAACCTCGACTATAAGGTCGGCACTGACGCAAAGGATGAGATCGGCCAGCTCTCCAGGATATTTGATCAAATGATAGAGAATTTAAGGAATGTTACCGCGTCGAGGCAGGACCTTAACAGGGAGATCAACGAGCGCAAGCACCTTGAAAAAATGCTTCTTGAGATAAGAGAGCACGAACAGCGGCGCATCGGACATGACCTGCATGATAATCTTGGGCAGCAGCTTACCGCCGTCTCCTTTATGGTGCAGGGACTTGAAAACGTATTAAGAAAGAAAATGCTTCCCGAAGCGGAAGACGCGGCCAGGATTACGCAGGTAGTGGAGATGTCAAAGTCACAGGTCCGGACCCTCTCCACGGGTCTCTCCCCCATATTAGAGAAGGGTGAATACGGTCTTATGACGGCCATGGTGGAGCTGGTGTCCAATTCTGAAAGACTGTTCGGCATACCGTGTGACCTCAAGTGCAGAAAATTCGTCATGCTGTATGATGAGGCGGCACTGACTCATCTCTACCGCATCGCCCAGGAGGCGATAACAAACGCCGCGAGACACTCAAAGCCGGAGCGTATCGAGGTCCGCCTCAGCAAGGAAAATAATATAATTACCATGACGATAAAAGACGACGGGCGGGGTTTCCTCATAACAAAGCAGATGAACACGATGGGCCTGGAAATAATGAAATTCCGCGCCAGCATCATCAACGCGTCGCTCGATATAAAACCGGAGATCAACAAGGGCACACTCGTGACCTGTGTTTTCCCTGATAAAATCGGGAACGAGGCGAATCTTGCCGGGGACGGCGGCCTGGCAATAAATTCTTGACCGGGGAGCAGGCAAAGGAGATAAAGATGAAGACTCACAGGCATACACAGAAAACGCAAAAGAAAAAAGTTTTTATAGTAGATGACCATGCTATCCTGCGTGAGGGGCTTTTGCGACTTATTAACAGCGAGGAAGACCTCACGGTATGCGGGCAGACCGATAATGCCGCGGACGCCGTGCAGGCCATCGCTGCGAGCAGGCCGGACATAGCATTGGTCGACATAACTTTAGGGGACGGAAGCGGCATCAGGCTCATAGAAAACCTCGCTTACTCATACACTGGCCTGCCGGCCCTTGTCCTTTCCATGCATGATGAGGCCGCTTATGCCGAACGCTGCCTCAAGGCGGGCGCCAGGGGGTATATCATGA
>JBFLYJ010000243.1:0-5373 GCA_040756635.1 Nitrospirota bacterium | reverse complement strand
TTGATGAATGCTTCAAGAAATGCAAAGAACTTACGAACAGGACGAATGAGGAGTGTTTTGATACCTGCCTGCGCCATTAACAGGTCTAAAAAAACTGAAGATATGGGGCCTCCCCTTTGCCGGGAGGTCCCATATCTTTATGATCATTTAATCAGCCGGAGCGATTTTCTACCGGTAACCAATGCCGATAGGCTCACCCCACCTTGTCCGATATGCCGGGACCTTGTAAGCAGCCGGTGTCTCCTGAGGCCCTTCCTTGGATACCGTCACTATTTTCATAGGAACACGGCACCCGGTGCCGACGGGTTCACCCCAGCGCGAGCGGCATACGATACCGTCACTGACTGCAGCAACCTCATGGGTGGTTACATCAGCAACCGTTATTAATGCCGCGGGGACCTGGCACCCGATACCGATTGCTTCGCCCCATCTCGAACGACAATTCGCGCCGTCGTATGCGTACACATAATCAACAAGTGAGCCGATAACAAATACCGCAACCAAGACCGAAAGCACTACGAGAATTTTGGTCTTCATATTCTCACCTCCTTTTTTGGTCTCTTTTAACATCTATAACATACTCATCTACAAGGCCATATGTTCTATATCATAATTAGCTGTTACATTAAGTCCTCTATAATTATTCAATATCGCAGAATGCCACCTGTGTCAAGCTTTTTCTCTCTGATAGAGGGCGGCCGTGGCCTGTTTTGTCTATATTTCCTATACGTTATGTGATCAATTGCTGAACATTTTGTTCAATTATTGAGCTTTCCCCGGTTTTGGCCCATCAAAACTTATTGTAATTGCGGAATTTTACAAGGGCACATATATTGCAGGTGCTTAATAAAGCATTTCTGCCGGAAATAATAGATATACGGTTTCTTTAACCCTGTTATTACAGGCTATTAAGGCCCGATTAATTAACAGCTCCGTTTCGGATGTTAATTAGTCGGGCTTAATTTTTTCAGGAGAGGATTGAATATGAAATCAATTCATAGGGCCAAGACTGTCTTGAATATTCTGGTTATTTTTTTGTGCATTGTCAGTGTTGAATTAGTCATTACACCCCCCCTGTCAGCCTATTTCGGCAAAGAGCAAAAAGGAGAGGACGTAATTAAAGACGCGGTAGTTAAAGTTTACACCATGAAAAGCGAACCGCAATACTCCAATCCATGGATGATGCTGCCGGTGAAAAATATCAGCGGTTCCGGAAGTATCATCAGCGGCAACAGAATACTGACGAACGCACATGTTGTTGCCGACCATAAGTCCATTCAGGTCCGCCACAATGGAGATTCTAAAAAATACACCGCGCGTGTTCTGCATATATCCCATGACTCTGATCTGGCCCTTCTGGCTGTTGATGATGACTCATTTTTTTCTGACAGCTCATCGCTGGAGCTCGGCGAGCTGCCTGAAATCAGGCAGGAAGTCACTGTGTACGGATTCCCGTCCGGAGGAGATACATTGAGTATATCCAGGGGAATCCTTTCACGTATGGAGCATCACAGGTACGTTCACAGCAGCAGGTACTTCCTTGCCGGACAGATTGACGCGGCTATCAATACCGGCAGCAGCGGCGGACCCGTCATTGTCAATAACAAAATCGCAGGTGTTGTTATGCAGATTTACAGCCCCGGCTCTGCCGAAAACATCGGATATATGATCCCGGCGTCTGTTGTGAAACATTTTATCCGGGACGTTGAAGACGGTCACTGCGATGGTTTCCCCGACTTCGGGGTCGTGGCGCAAAAAATGGAAAACCCGGACATGAAACGTAAATACGGTATGTCCAGAGGACAGAGCGGGTTGGTCGTCAATCATGTGATCTCCGGTTCATCTGCAAGGGGCCTGATAAAGAAAGACGACATTCTGCTCGCTATCGACGGGCATCCCATCGCCGATGACGGTACCGTCGAATTCCGTCCAAAAGAACGTACTGTTTATAAACATTTTATTGATATGCATCAATTGGGAGATACAGCGGATATCGATGTCCTGCGAAACGGCATGAAAGAAAGAGTCACGATAGTTCTTAATCAGACACAAAAAGATTTTCTGCTCGTTCAGAGTGAACAGTATGACAGACAGCCGAGATATTTCATCTTCGGCGGAATCGTCTTCAGTCCGCTTACGAAGAATTTGATCAACGAGATGCAGTTTGCCCCGGAAGACCTGTCGGTGGAACTTGAAAACTGGCCCACAGAGGAAAGAAAGGAGGTGGTGGTTGCGCTGCAGACGCTGGCAGCGGACGTCAACAAAGGGTATCACGATCTGGACCGGTGGGTCGTGTCAGAGGTCAACGGTATCAAGTTCAAGGACTTTGACGAATTGTTCCATCTCGTGACAATGTCAACAGAACCATTTATTGTTTTTAAAAATAATAAAGGATTTCAGATTGTCATAGATCGTGATAAGGCCCAAAAGGCCCATAACAAGATCCTCCAGACATACAATGTCATGGAAGACCGCTCTTCAGATCTGAACGGTATTGCAGTGGGGAATTATTTCTCAAAAATACTTCAACCATGAAATATTGAATCCGTATCCCGGACAATTTCTCAAGTTCGCAGGGTAAGCTGAATTGTATTCCCGGTTCCTCCTGTCGGCAGACAGCTGCCTTACAGGCAAATAGCCGCGAATACATCAGATCCGTAGTCAAATAAAATTATTAAGGAGTCAGATTAATGAGAAGAAACAGATTATTGAATTTATTAGGTGTGATTATTTTGATTGCAGCAATGATGATGGCATTCCCCCTCATCGCTGATTGTAAGGATGTTAAACCTATGAAAATCGGAGCGCCCATACCCCGTTCAGGCCCCTATGTGGCAAACGCGGTGGCCTTCGACCGTGCCATTACTCTGGCAGTTGAAGAGCTGAATGCAAAGGGCGGGGTCCTCGGCAGGCCGCTCGAAATTGTTTACTTCGACACCGTAGACATTTCCCCGGAAAGGGTCGAGCTCGCCTCAAACCAGCTTGAGGCTGAGGGCGTAGCATCAGCGCACGGCGGCTGGAGCGGTGCCGGTGGAGATGTTAAATCATTCGGTAAATATAAATTCCCTTACTTCATGAATGACTGTTCGATCAGCGCAAAGAAGGTCATGATGGAAGACCCGAAACAGTATTCCAACGTCTTCATGGTGGGAGACATCGAGAAGGCTTACGCAAGAGAGTACTTTGAAGGCATGGTTGCCCTTGAAAAAGACTTCGGCTACAAATATCCCAATAAAAATATAGTCCTGATAGGCGCCCCTGATCCATGGAGCCAGGGAATCCAGAACGGGATAGCTGAGATAGCGAAAGAGAGAGGATGGAACGTCGTCATGAAAGAGGTCGTCCCCTATGGGACAGTGGAATGGGGGCCGATCATGGCGAAACTGAGGGCACTGAAACCGGCGCCGGCATGGATGCAGGTGGAAATCATATCCCCCCGCGAGGTCATCACCTTTTTCAGGGCTTTCATGAAGCAGCCGACCAAAACGCTCATTAACTATGGATACTCCGGCAACTCACCTGAATTTCTGAGCATCATGGGGAAGGAAGCGGATGGAATAATCATCGCCAGCGGCATGTACCTCCCGCTCCCACCTCCCACGCAGGAAGGAAAGGATTGGCTCGAGAAATTCGTGCTCAGGTTCGGGAGCCTTCCGTCAGCAAGCGTGCCGTCTGTTTATAACGGTGTAATCGCATGGGCAAAGGCGGTCGAAGCCGTCGGCAACGAAACGGACTATGCTGCGATTAATAAATATCTGGCCTCAAACACCTTTGAGGCCATACCTGGAATCCCCTTCAGTTTCGCCGGGGGCGACAGCGACCACATAATAGAGATCCCCTACAGCGTAATGCCGCAGGCGCAGATCCAGGGAGGGACCCTGTCCACCCTTTACTGGAAAGGGAAAAGATACAAAGATTACAAGGGTGAGACAGCCAAATTTGTTGTGCCCAGATGGATAAAAAAGTAGAAGACCTGGACTATACAGAAGATTTTTGTAGATAGCCAGTGATCCTGGCACCGGACAACAATAAAACTCAATTCAAGGAGGAAAATACGTGAGAGTAAAAAGTTCGAATAAATATTCAATAGTGGTCTTAATGATGCTGTTAATCACGGCAGCATTCTGGTTTAATGCTCATGCTGAGAAAGCTGAACCCCTGAAGTTGGGTGCTCCGATTCCGCGTACGGGACCTTACGTGGCAAACACTGTCGCATTTGACAGGGCGATCATCAAGGCCGTTGAAGAAATTAATGCAAAGGGCGGCGTACTCGGCAGGCCCCTTGAAATCGTTTACTTCGACACAGTGGACGTCGCGCCTGAGAGGATGGAACTGGCGGCAAACACACTTAATGCAGAAGGGGTGGTTTGCGCGCATGCCGGGGCTGGCGGAGTGGGAGGCATCAAGGCCTTTGGGAAATACAAGTTCCCTTACTTTATGAACGATTGTTCGCAGAGTTCAAAATCGCTGATGATGGAAAACCCGAAAGAGTATTCAAACGTTTTTATGACAGGTGATATTGAAAAGGCCTACGCGAGAGAATATTTTGATAGCATGGTGGCGCTTGAACGTGACTACGGGTACAAGTACCCAAACAGGGACATAGTGCTTATAGCCGCTCCGGACTGGTGGAGCCAGGGTATCCAGAAAGGGATCGCTGAAATCGCTGAAGCGAACGGCTGGAGAGTGGTCATGCAGGAGACAGTCCCCTACGGCACTGTGGAATGGGGGCCGATCATGGCAAAGTTCAGGGCACTGAAACCCGCCCCCGCATGGATGCAGGTGGAGATCATCTCACCCCGTGAAGTTGTGACCCTGTTCCGCTCTTTCATGAAGGCGCCGACCAACACACTTATTCACTATGGATACTCCGGCAACTCTCCTGAATTCATGGGCATAATGGGTAAGGAAGCCGACGGCATAATGATCGCCAGCGGTATGTACCTCCCGGTCCCGCCTCCAACCAAAGCAGCCAAGGAGTGGATTGATAATTTCACAAAGAGGTTCGACAATCCCCCTTCTGCCAGTGCTCCTTCAATCTACAACGGGGTCCACGCATGGGCCAAGGCAGTGGAAGCAGTCGGAAGCGCCACGGACTACGATGCGATTAACAAGTATCTTGCTACGCATAACTTTGAGGCGATACCTGGAGTGCCTTTCAGCTTCAGCGGAGGGGAAAGTGATCATGTCATTGAAAGCCCGTACAGTGTCATGCCCCAGGCGCAGATCCAGGGGGGAGAGATAAAGACCCTTTTCTGGAAGGATAAAAAATATACGGACTATAAGGGTAAAACATACAGCTTTGTAATGCCCAGATGGATAAAGCAGTAGGAATGTTTAAACCGTTTCGTCCGGTAAAGCCGTTTCAGCCGT
>JBFLYJ010000242.1:0-5401 GCA_040756635.1 Nitrospirota bacterium | reverse complement strand
CGTTTACGTAGTCGATGTCTTCAGGAGTAATCCCCGCATCACTCAGCGCCGCCTTCATCGCTATTACAGCCCCTAGTCCCTTGGGGTGTGTGTCCGTTATCCGGTATGCATCGGCAGAGGAACCATAGCCTTTTATTTCTCCGAGAACCTGCGCACCGCGGGCACGGGCATGTTCGAGTTCCTCCAGCACGAGAGCACCCGCGCCTTCCGACATGACAAAGCCGCCGCGTTTTCTGTCAAAAGGTCTTGAAGCCTTCTGCGGCTCCGAATATTTCTCACAGAGCGCCTTCAGCAGGATAAATCCGATCATACCGGTAAAATCTATTGTGGCCTCACAGCCCCCGGCGATCATTACGTCGCACTTTTTATCCTCAATCAGCCTCACCGCCTCTCCGATGGCCTGGGAACCGGCCGCGCAGGCGGAAACAAGTGAGAGAACAGGACCCCGGCAGTCGAAGGCAGTTGATAAGAGAGACGCTGCCGCGTCAGGTTTCCTCCTGAAAAAATGCAGGAACGGATAGCCGCCCGCCTTAAGCAGGCCTTCCATGTCCCAGTTGCCGGCACCGTCATAAAACCTGTGGACCAGTTTGATATCTTCAACACGCGGGTTGTCGCCGTGGGAGCCGAGCGATACGCCGATGTTATCGCGGTTGCCGACCCGGTCAAGTCCTGCCTGGGCCGAGGCCTCCGAGGCGGCTATTCTCATCAGGCGCAGTCCGCGTGATGAGAATTTTCTCAGCCGCTGGTCTGAGTTATTTTCAAATTCTTCGATCCAGGTATCGTCGACTTCACCGGCTATCCGGCAGGGGAGCCCCGCCGTATCAAATGACCGGATGTAATCAATGCCGGAAAGGCCCTTGCTGCACTTCTCAAAGGTCTCCTGAGTGTTTCTGCCTGAGGTGGTGATCATCCCGTATCCGGTAACAACCACCCTTCGTCTGGAAGGCCCTGCTGCCATCAGAAGATATTTTTCTCGGCCTGCACCTTTGTAAGCCAGGCCTTTATCAGATCATCGCCGTTGGTAAAGGTCGCGCCTTCTCCGCATGAGCCGCACTTGATTTTGCTGCCGTCATCAGACTGCCACGCGGAATTGCCGCAATTTGAACACTTCTCCGGGAGACTGGCCAGAATGTCCATGACCCCCTGGACCATTGACTGTACCGTCACCATTGAGGGAATCTCATCCATGTCCATACCGGACTTTAATTGCGGCATGTTGCCGCCGAAACGGATCTTCAGCAGCTCAACGGCCTTGTCGGTAAGCTGGCCGTCTTCATTTATCGCCGTGCCTTCCCCGAACATTTCTTCGATATGTTCAAGCACGAAGTGGCGGGCCATTTTCATCCCGAATGCCTGCTCCAGCCTGTAGTTAATATCGAGGAAATCGAGCGACTCGGCCCCAAGATCGTTTATAAGTGAACTCTCGAGCTTTATAGAGCTTTCATCCACCCTGAGCGTCTCGACTATCGCTTTTTTAAGTTCTTCGAATACTTTCTCTTCAGTAATCAGGTTCTGACTCATTATACCTCCTAAAGTCTGTCTAATTTATTTGATGAGTGTTTCATTTATGTATCAAAGCGGTATTGAAATCCAACGCTCTGTATTTCGAATATGCCTGTACCTTGTGCAGCGATCCGGACCTGTCTCTTACATGCCGGATTTTCTTAATCCTTTTTCCCGGGGGTCCGGCATATCGCGTTGCTAAGCCCCTTGTCTACCACAATCGTCTGACCGGTAATTCCTCTGCTGGCCTCACTGCACAAGAAAAGGACGACATCAGCTATCTCTTCCGGCTCGACATAAAGTTCGGCAGGCAGCAGGTCAATATTGTCCCAGAACTGGCGCAGCACCTTGAAGGAATCCGTCTTGACAATGCCTCCGCATACCGCGTTAACGGATATATTTTTTGCGCGCAGGCTTTCAGAACAATCTCTGACAACCGACTCCATTGCCGCCTTCATGCTTCCAAGAGGGTATGCCTGGTTATAAAATCGGCTTCCAAGGCTCGAAATGAATATGATCTTGCCTTCTGATTTCTCAAGCATCGGCAGCGCCGCCTGGATGCAGAATATGTTGCCGATATAATTCGTATCCACGAGTTGTCTAAGCTCCCGCTCAAATAATTTTTCGAGCGGTTTAAAAGGGGCCTTTGCAGCATTCAGGACCAGATAATCCAGTTTCCCCATTTTTGCGCTCACTTCGGCAAACATACCCTTTACTGAATCCCTGTCCGCAATGTCCGCATTGACCATAAAGACCCTTCGACCCAATGCCTCGATTTCTCCGCGGAGTTCCTCTGCCTGGGCCTGCGACGAGCCGCCGGCTTTTCTGTGATTGATTACTATGTCCGCGCCTGCAAGGGCGCATTTTTTCGCAATGGCGCGGCCGATGCCTCTGGAACTGCCCGTTATCAGTACAACCCTGTCTTTAAGGATATCCATGACCCGTCTATTTTATAAAAAACATGGTGTTAAGTAAACAGCATCAAAATGCCCCGCTGCAAGAGGATGGGTATCAACTCCTGTCGGCCCCAAGGTATGATAACAGGAATCCGAATCCGTGTAACTCCTGATATTCCCGGATACCCGCTCCTTCGACCTGAGAAACGCTGCAGACCGCAGTGCATTGATGACACGGGAGAATTAATGTCAATATTGACATTTGTCATCACCATGACACAGCCATGAGGAAACCGGGACTTTTAACGACCTGTTATTTAAGGGTTTAATTTAAAGCTCTCCATCAGATTATTTGGAATGAATATTGCTTAATATATGTAATTGCATATTCCATTATGGATAGGTAAAATGAATGGAGTTTTTACTTTAACGTACCGATATAAAGATGATATGTCCTGTGTATCAGCATATTCACGAGGAGGGATGAGCAACTTATGAAACCTTACATATATAAATGTGTCAGCTTGCTGGTGGTATTACTGGCGTTCGGCTGCAGCCACAGCCAGCCCCGGATGCAAAGCAAACCCGCTATTGAGCGGCCTAAAACAGCTCCTATGATAGTTATCGCTGATAGAAAAGACAGCGGTAAAGCTGTAACAAAGACAGCGGAAGAAAACACCCCGGCTCTCAAATGCCCCGGCAACATCGGTTGTCCTGATGATGTGAACGTTGATGTTCAGGAAGATAACGGTCAATATCCTGAGGCCCTTCAAGATTCAGAAATCAGTGATACGGTTTCAGCGGAAACCGAAGACCCTGCGGAAGATCCTGAAAACGCAGGGAACGAAGAGGAACTCCTTGATACTGCCCTCGATCTGATAAACGCGTCCCAGGAATTCTGGGCCGACGGCAGTCTTGAAAAGGCTATCGAAACACTCGACCGGGCATATGGACTGATTTTGAAGGTTGATACCGAGAACAGGCCTGACCTGATCCAGCAGCAGGAAGACCTTCGGTTCATGACTGCCAAGCGTATTCTCGAGATATATGCCTCAAGATATAAGGCAGTCAACGGCAACCATCGCGAAATCCCGCTTACCATGAACGAACATGTGGAAATGGAGATCAAGTCATTCCAGGGGCCTGAGCGTCATTACTTTATCGAATCATACAAGCGTTCAGGTCTGTACATAGATAAAATAAGGGCGGCGCTCAGAGAGGCCGGCATGCCCGAAGAACTCGCGTGGATGCCGCATATTGAAAGCTGGTTCAAGGTAAAGGCGCTTTCGTCAGCGCGAGCCCTAGGTATCTGGCAGTTTATTCCCTCCACTGGTTACAAGTTCGGTCTGAAGAGGGACGCCTGGATAGACGAGAGGATGGACCCTGAAAAATCCACGGCCGCAGCCATAGCCTATTTAAAAGAACTGCATCAGCTGTTCGGCGACTGGACTACAGTCCTCGCAGCTTATAACTGCGGTGAAGGCGCGGTCTTACGAAGGATCAGCAACCAGAAGATAAATTACCTCGACAATTTCTGGGACCTGTACAATCAGCTCCCTCGGGAAACGGCCCGCTACGTGCCGAGATTTCTTGCGACTCTCCATATCATGAAGGACCCGGCAAAATACGGCTTTACTTTCGATGAGATCGAACAGCCCCTTAATTATGAGACCGTAACTGTTCAAAAACAGGTCCAGCTGAAAACAGTGGCGGAATCTCTGGGAATATCTTTAGAGGAACTGACGGCATTAAATCCTGAACTCCGTTTACAGGTAACACCACCGAACAGGTACAACCTCAGGGTCCCGGCCGAAAAGAAAGACTCTTTACTGGCCTGTATAGATACATTACCGGCATGGGCGGCTTCTGGAGATGATCTTCTGCTGTCCAGCAGTGCATATGTATATCACCGTGTCAGGACAGGTGAAACACTGGCCGGTATCGCAAAAAAATATCATAGCTCAACCCGGAGTATCGCAAGGGTTAACAATCTGAACAGGAGCTACTTTATCAGGGCAGGGCAGAAACTTAAAATACCGCTGAGCAGCTCAACTGCCAATTCATATACCGCGAAGACAGAGGTTCCTTCCAATGGAAAATACCGGGTGAAGAGAGGCGACACGCTCTGGCTCATCGCAAGAAAATTCAATACCAATACCAGGACACTCCAGCAGCTCAACAACCTGCGGTCCACAAATCTTAAAACGGGGCAGATCCTTACTGTAACGGAGTAATCAAGGCCGGTCGCGCATTTACAGGGGCGCAGTTATAGTATTCTTAAATCACGTCTGGAATGTCCCTGAGATACGGGACTATTTCTGCACTGCCTTCAGAATGACCTCTGCTATGAACCGCACTGTTTCCGGTTCAAGTTCAGGATATATCGGGACCGAGAGGACTTCCGCAGCGGCAGCCTCTGATTCCGGAAGATCGCCGGCGCGGTAGCCAAGATATTTCAGGGCAACCTGCACGTGGAGCGGAATGGGGTAATACACAACCGCTGATACGTGGTTGTCATGAAGGGCCTTTTCGACAATGCCCCTTATGGGAGTCCTGAATGTGTACTGGTGGTAAACATGGGTCCTGTCCTGCATTTCGACGGGACACTTGACCGCGCCGCCGAGCAGGGATGTATATAACGCCGCTATTTCGCGCCTCTTACTGTTGTACGTATCAATGCGCTTCAATTTAATTCTCAGGATGGCTGCCTGTATTTCATCCAGTCTGCTGTTATAGCCGATAAAGCTGTGCTGGTACGGACCTGTAGTGCCGTGATTCCTTAACACTCTTGCCTTATCGGATATTACCGGATCATTGGCAATCAGCATACCGCCGTCACCATATGCACCTAGATTCTTGCTCGGATAAAAGCTGAAGCACCCGGCGTCTCCGATGCTTCCCGCGGACCGGCCCTTATATTTAGCTCCAAAGGCCTGTGCGCAGTCTTCGACGACTTTCAGTCCGTGCTTACCGGCGACCGCCATTATTGCATCCATATCAGC
>JBFLYJ010000241.1:0-5401 GCA_040756635.1 Nitrospirota bacterium | reverse complement strand
TTTTCATGATATATCCCTTTGCTCCCGCCCTCAGACAACGTTCGGCATAGAGGGTCTCATCATGCATGGATAGTGCGAGGACCGAGATG
Source organism: Nitrospirota bacterium (assembly GCA_040756635.1). Taxonomy (GTDB): domain Bacteria; phylum Nitrospirota; class Thermodesulfovibrionia; order UBA6902; family UBA6902; genus UBA6902. The sequence goes on along the minus strand of JBFLYJ010000241.1, from coordinate 5,312 downwards.
TCATTATAATGTCGCGTAAGCTCTTCTATAAGTGTGAGCCCGCTGCTCTGGCCAAGGGATATATCTACGACCACGATGTCCGGACGGCACGCTTTTACTGACTCTAATGCTGACGCTATGTCGCTGGCCTCACCGCATATGTGGAGATCATTCTCCTGATTTATCATCATGGACAACCCCTGGCGCACGATGGGATGATCATCGACTATGAGCACTTTATATTTCTTTTTGGTCTTTCCGGATCCGTTATTGTTCATGCTGTTATAAAAATTCTCTCATGCTCTATGACCAGTATCGTCTCTGATTTAAACCCCGTGCGATACGAGTTCTTTTTTATCCGAGGCACAGGCGTAGACGCAAGTGATTATCGTCCCTTTGCCCACGTCACGACGTATGTCAAGCGAGGCATTTATAAGACCAGCCCGATAGTTCATGATTTTCAGTCCCATCCCTCCTTTCCTGTCGGATTGAGCCGGGATGCCGATACCATTGTCTTTTACCGTCATTATAATTCTATCATGGTTTTTACCGAGACTGATCTCTATATGATCTGATTTGGCATATTTAACTGCGTTTGTCACCGCCTCCTGCGCGATTCGGTAGAGCTGTGTTAACGCCGTTTCACTATGTATACTGACGGATTCAGTGCATGTGAATGTGCATGGTATATTAAATATCTTGCTTGTATTTAGGGAAAGTACATTCAATGCGGTCATGAGGCCTTCTTCATTCATTTCAATCGGTGAAAGTCCTCTCGATAAATAGCTGGCCTGCTCTTTTGCTTCATCAATAAGGACTGAAAGTTCAGCAGCCTCGTCTGCCCCCTGGAAATGCTCTTTTTCCAATATGCGGCCGAGACCGCGTATTTTAAAAGCAAGACCGGTAAGAAGCTGCCCAAGCCCGTCATGAAGATCATGCCCTATGCGGCGGCGTTCCCGCTCTTCAATTTCGATTAGTGTAGTTTCAAGGTTTTTGCGTTCTGTAATGTCTTCAAATAATGAAACGAAATAGCCCGTGTCCGGGCAGTAGGCGGATATGGAATACCACTTCTGAAATGGCTCGAAATATAGCTCAACGTTGCAGTCTTTACCCGTAAGGGCAACATTACCGTAAAGTTTTATCAGGTCCGGTTCCAAACTTCTGATTCCGGGAATAACTTCCGAGACCTTTTTGCCGATTATGTCCTCCTGCTTCAGACCGGTGATTTTTTCAAAGCTTTTATTGACCTCGAGAAAGACATAGTCTACAGGTTCACCACTGTCATCAACTATTATCTGGTGATATGCAAAGGCATCAAGCATATTTGAAAACAGCGAGCAATATTTCTCTTCAGTAAGTCTGTGTTCATTTATTTCTTCCGTCAGAAGCTCGTTTGCGGCCTTCAGTTCGGCAGTGCGGTCTTCAACGAGTTCCCTGAGGTGGTTTTGATAATTCAACAACTCCATTTCGGTCCTTTTCTGGAGGGAAATGTCCCTGACCACTTTGATTCCGGCGGTTATGTTCCCGTCAGTGTCCCTTAGCGGAGACGAGATCAGCTCAAAGTACATGGTGCCTTCAGCCGTGGTAACGCTTCGTTCTGCTTTATGGATCTTCCCGTCCCTGAAAGAGAGCTCAACCGGACAGTTTTCACACACCGTGTCTCTTCCCTCATACACTTTATAGCAGAGTTCGCCGGTACGGTTGCCGTACTTTTCGGTCTGGGTCTGGTTCTGATATGTTATTTTATAGTCAGTATCCTGGATAATGATCCCGTCGCCTATTCCGGCAATAATTGCCTCAGATCTGCTCTTCTCTTCTTTTGCAGTCATAACAGCAGCTGTCAACAGCTCTTTCGACTTTTTTAAGTGATAAAAAGCGCGGATATAAGGAATCATGATAAAGATCGCTGATATAACCACAAGGCGCATCCAGAGTTCGTGCTTTTCAGGTTTGTACATATTTTTAATCAGCGTGAGACTTAAGAGGCTATTATCAAACATTAATGTATGTATAACCGATTCAAGGCCCCAGAATATCATCGATAACAATAATGCGGTGAGAAAAATATTTTTCACCTGTAGTTGATCTGTTTCTGGTTTGATATTCATAAAAAGTGTTTTTTAATAATTATTAAATAAGTCAAAGTCAGGATTATGAGTTAAATGGTAACCGGTTTCTTCCTTATTTCCCGCAAAACGTTATTACCTTATATTAAGTAGATGACTAATATTCGGTATTTAAATGAAATTACTTAAGAAAATACCTGTTTATTTGGCCGCCTTGTTTCAGGCAGACCCTTCTGAATATCAAAATTTCGATTGCCGGTGGAGAAGCAAAAAAGCTGCGGGTTGAGCGTAAAACCTTTTTAAATAATTCATAAATTTTTTTGCAGGAAAGGTAATTGAGATTTATGTACGTATCCTTAAAGAAACCGGTTCGCGTCTATTGAATTTATCAGAGGGTATTCTTTATAATGTATAGGCTTATTTGACGGCATTATCGTTATGTTTCCCGGGTAGCTCAGCCGGCAGAGCGGGTGGCTGTTAACCACCATGTCGGGGGTTCGAATCCCTCCCCGGGAGCCAGCTATTTTTCTCAGTAAAACCGTATGCTGAGGTGACTTTTTAGGGTCTATGGGAAGTGATTCCCATAGACCCGTTTTAATTTACTGGTGAATGCCGGCCCCCACGGGACTTCATCCTTTAATGTTAAGCCTGCCGTAGTTCTTCTCTCTTTACCGCTCCCAATATTTTCAACTTGCATTGTGTGATTTCACGCACAAAAAACAAGTATTATGTGAGGCAGAACATCAAATCAGTATATAACCCTTGGTTTTTTAACAGGTAACTTTTCTATCATTATGCTGGCATACTCCTTGCTGATTCTTCACATATAAATAAACATAAACTTTACCCGGACAAAACTAAACCCTGTGTGAGCAGGGGACAGAAAGCGGCGGGTCTTAATATCGAGAACTAAGATGGCCGAGCTGCCGAAGGATAAATTCTTTGGCATTTTCGGCTTTATTATTGAAATAGAAAAAGTCTATTCGACGGTCAACAGATTTAGATTATATCAGGAAGATTGCTGGTAAGAATCGGAATATGAAAACTGAGAAAAGAATACTGATAGCTGTGGACGATAATGAGCTGAAGGTAAATTTGCTAGAAACCCTCGGCAGCAAGGGGTATCTCATTGAAACAGCATCTGATGAGAAAGCTGCCATAAGCATCGCCACGAAAAATGCGTATGACATCGTCCTGTTGAAGCTGATGATAAAACCCCTGAGCAATATGAAGGTGCTTATGGAAGTGAGAAAATTCCAACCGAAAACGAGGATCATAATAATTGGCGGATCCGATTCAATATATAGCGCAGTGGAGGCCATGAAATTGGGTGCCTCTCATTACATATCCATACCGTTTATAAAAGACGATCTTGTAACGACGATAAGACGATGCCTGGAGGAGGCAAGGTTTGATACTAGCGTAAAGGACCTTGACCTGGATTTTACAATATATTCTTTGTCCAGTCCTATAAGAAGAAAGATCATAAAGGTGCTCCGGCAAAGGAACGGCATGAATCTTATGGAAATAACAAGAACGCTAAATATAAAGGCCCATACAAAAGTGCTGTTTCATCTGAAAATGCTTCAGGACTCGGCGATGATAAGTCACGATGATAAAAAAGACTATGTTCTTACAGCCCAAGGTGGAAGGACACTGAACTGCCTTGATGTTCTGGAAAACGTTTTTGTCCGCAAGACAAATGGAGCAAAGGGTATCGTCAAAAATTCATTGCTGGTTGTGCAGTAAACAATAACCAGGTGCTGATGACGGCAAATGAGAAGAGAGGGGAAGATGATAAAAATACTCATTGTTGATGACGATGATGGGCTAAGGTCGGTCCTTTCCGATATCCTTCAAGACAAGGGATATGCAACTGACGAAGCATCATCAGGAGATGAAGCCATTGAAAAGGCAACATCAACTAAATATGATGTCGTTCTCCTTGATTTGGTAATGCCGAAGATGGGTGGCATGGATGTATTGTCGGAGATCAGAAAAATCAATACGCAGACAAGGGTCATTATGATCACTGCCTTTGCTACTGTTGACAGCGCGGTTGAAGCTATTAAAAAAGGAGCTGTTAATTACATATCCAAACCCTTCAGCATTGATGCCCTGGACGTTGCCATCAGAAGGGCCCTGGAGGAGGCGAAGTTTGATGAACGTTCCGGTAGTCTGGGACTTGACAACGCCCTTAAATATATATCAAACAGCATAAGACGGGACATGCTCAAATTGATGGAAATCAATAATGGGATGAGGCTTATGGAAATGACAAAAGTTCTTGATATCGAAGACCATACGAAAGTATCGTTTCATCTGAAAATGCTGAAAGATGCAGGAATCATAAAACAAAATAGAAAAACATACTACCTTTCAAAAGAAGGACATGAAATACTTACGTGTCTAAAGATACTGGAAAGTCATTTTACAGATCAGGCGCAGATGAATTTATCATTGCAGGAGGAGCATTATAAAAAAAATAACGCAAATATTCTGACTGCCGAGGGACTGATCCTTCAGTAGGCCCAGCTCTTAATAGGACACCGGGTATGTTTTTCATACATACGTATAACAGAAGTCATGAAAAGTGGAAATCTTCAGCAATAACAATGTCATCTCCAATTTTTTGTGGAGTTGATTTTACAGAACTTATGATATTAGTGAATAACATTTATATTGAATATGAGACTGAACAAAGATACCATAATATGAAGTTTAAATATGTTGATGTGACCCCAGGTGTAACTGAACCTAACACAATAATGATAAAAAGGAGATGTGATCAGATTTCCTGCTGCGGCAGGGGGGCCAGTTCCATGAGTCTAGTTTAAAATTTATTTGTAAACATTTTTTATTAACCTGAGGGGGTTTGAAAAATGTGGGTTCTCGTTCAATTGCTGCTGACTAATCAGGGTGTAGCAGGCGCGTAATTCATTCAGCTCGAAAAACCCCATAGTAAGGCTTAGGTCTAAGCCTTACTATGCGAGCAGTATCTTTATGCTCGATGAAAGGGGGTGAGGAAATAACTTTGTTTACTCAGACCGGTGTTGAAGACCCTGACAGCAAAGTTGCAATGTTCCATCATCAAGGAAAGGAGGTCATGATTGTTTGAATGATTTACATCGACCGGAGAGGTCCGGTTTGTAAGTATAACTTATAAAAGGAGGGATTAAGATGCGTACAAAAATTATTAGTATCATCGGGGCGCTTATCTTTACACTGGCATTCGCCATGGTAAGTGTTGCGGACACCCCGCCTCCG
>JBFLYJ010000240.1:0-5431 GCA_040756635.1 Nitrospirota bacterium | reverse complement strand
ACTGGAACATAGCTCCGTATTCTCTCGGAATAAACGTAGACTGCTGGTGGAGGAGAGCGAAAAAGATCAAACTGGGAGAGGCTTCGGCACTCATCCCTTCCCCTGAGGACATGATACTTAATCTTTGTGTAAGTCTTTATCATGATAATTTCGAAAGAGCGGCATTAAGGGGACTATGCGATATATTTCATACCATACGTTACTATTCAGAAGAGACTGACTGGAATCTGTTTGAGGAAATAGTCCGCAAAAGCTCAATCGCCAGACCTGTAAATTCCCTGCTGCATCTTGTTCTGAAATATTTTTATGACGGGAAGCAGCCGGATTTTATGCATATACCGCTGCGTGCAGACGTTAAATTCACCGCTATGGTGGAACAAACGTTTTTCAATCCTTACAGATACTCACATCCGTTTTTCACCCGGATATTATCGGCCGGGACAAGGCGGGAAAGAATGGAAATCTTTTTTTCAGGGCTTTTCCCTTCAAGGGCAAAAATGGCTGACACCTATTCGACACGGCCGGGCTCTTTTAACCTGTATATTTATTACGCGTATCGTCCGATTGAACTCGCATTAAAATACGGAAAGTCCTGTTTAAGGCTGCTGCGCCTAAGATGGGCAGGATAGGGGGACATATTGTCATATATAATCGAGACAGTCAATCTTTCAAAAAGTTTCCCGGTGCTGAAAGGATTCGGGGAGATCTTTTTGCACCCTTTCAGAAAGAAGCGAATCAGCGCGCTGCGTGACATTAATATTCAGGTGGAAGAGGGAGACATATTCGGTCTGCTCGGTCCCAACGGGGCAGGTAAGACAACATTGATAAAAATACTCTGTACCCTCGTTCTACCCAGCTCCGGGAGCGCCTGCGTAAAAGGTCATGATGTGACAAGGGATGAGAAGAGCGTAAGGAAACTGATCGGATATGTCATTAGTGAGGAGAGGAGTTTTTACTGGAGGCTGACGGGCAGGCAGAATCTGAAATTCTTCGCAAAGCTGAACAACATTCCCAACGGGGAGTCGGAACGGAGGATAGGCAGACTGCTCGATTTTCTGGAGCTTGCGGACGATGCCGACAGGATGTTCAAGGACTATTCGACCGGGATGCGCCAAAAACTCGCGATAGCCCGCGGGCTCCTTACCGATCCGGCGATATTATTAATGGATGAACCGACAAACGGACTCGACCCCGTCACCGCGCAAAATCTTAAGACACTGATATCTGAAAAACTGGCGGGAGAGGAAGGGAAAACAGTATTATTCGCCACTCACAACCTCAGGGACGCGGAGGAACTTTGCAGCCGTATTGCGATAATCCGCGGCGGAGAGGTCGGGTTTTCCGGAACCATACGCGACGCGAAGATGAAATTCAAAGGACCGAAAAGATATATGTTGAAAATAAGAAACGCGCATAACGGGCTGACAGGAATAATCAGTAATATGGAACAGGTGAAAAATATAATGCCCATGTCAAACGGGTCATCAGGATTTACGGAAATTGAAGTTGAGATAGGACGTGATGCGGGAGGCATTCAGGGGTTTGTCAGGGACATCATTGATATGGGCGCAGAAGTATTCTCCGTTTATGAGATAGAGCCGAAACTTGATGAGCTGTTCTCGGAAATAGTGGGGGCGAAATGAGGTCTATGTCTCTTATGCTCGAAAAACCGCTTGCGTTTATCTTGCGGGATATTATTGAAGACACGAGCTACAAGATGTCTTTTGTTATGCAGTTCGTAAACATGTTTATATCAACATCGATGTTTTACTTCTTCTCCAGGCTTCTTGGTGACGCAGGCACCGCTTATCTGGGTCCATACGGAGGTAATTATTTCTCGTTTGTCCTTATCGGTATCGCGTTTTCCAGTTACCTGAGTGTCTCCATGAAAAGCCTTGCTAATACAATCCGGGAGGGACAGATGATGGGAACACTGGAGGCCCTGCTGGTGACGCAGACCGGGATACCGACAATCGTTATTTCATCATCCCTGTACAGCTTTATATGGGCAACATTCAAGGTGATTGTATACCTGCTGCTGGGGGCTTTAGTATTCGGGGTTGATCTTGGGAATGTAAACATCATCGGGGCTGGGATCATGCTTCTGCTGACTATTATTTCATTCGGCAGCCTGGGAATATTTTCAGCAAGTTTTGTTATGGTGCTTAAAAGAGGTGATCCGGTCAACTGGATATTTTCGAGCGTATCGGGATTACTGGGAGGTTTGTACTATCCGATAACCGTATTGCCTGAATGGCTGCAGACAATATCCTATCTGCTGCCGGTAACGTACGCCCTTGAAGGGATGAGAATGGCCGTACTGAAAGGTCATACTTTAAGTGAACTGATGCCGAATATACTCGCGCTGACGATTTTTTCGATCATCATGCTGCCGATGAGCATACTTGTTTTCAGGTACGCTGTCAGGAAAGCAAAGAAAGACGGAACACTTACACAGTATTAACGTCACTTGCCAGGCGTTTCCGCCCCTGCTCATGCCGGTCCTACTGACATATCGATAACGCCGTTTCTCTTCTCTATTGAAGTTTGTCAATGAATCTATTAATTCACATCTGTCCAGGACGGGGTCATGAAAGAGTCTGAATACCTCATAACGCATTGACTCCGCATTAAATATAAAAGATCACAAGTGCCCGGTAAATATTTAAAGTGGACATGCGTGCTTAAGAAATATTTATGGCAATACCTTGGTGAATGCATAATAATGCAAAGCAGGCATGATACAGTATTTTCGGCTCATTCTCGTCCCGCATCCTGCGGTACTCCGAGGCTTTTGCCTGTTCAGACCTCCTGTCTTCACTACCGGCAAAAAAATCCGCTCAAATACTGTTTCATACCTGCCGTCTTTTGTTGAATAAAGGTTATAAGCCATTAAAGCAAATTCTGAAATCATATTGCGTCATAAATATTTTTAAGCACGTATGTCCAGACTTAAACCAATTAAATTTTGCCGGACACCTGTTACTCATCATTGATTTTTAATATTTGATATTTTATCTGGTCAAGGTGTCGTCATTGTGTTCATTCGGCATTCAGCCTCTCCGTTCTTAATATTTTGGACAGCTATGTTGTTAATCGTATATAATTAGTGGCCGGTTTTTTCTGTTGCTGATAAACCGTGATTTACGTCTAAAGGAGAATTGATGATGAAAGTTGCATTCGTATTTCCGGGACAGGGTTCCCAGTATGTCGGCATGGGAAAAGACCTCTACGAAAAATTCGATATTGTCAAAGACCTGTACAAGGAAGCCTCTGACGCTCTGGGATATGATATAGCGGAACTTAGTTTTAACGGACCGCAGGAAGAGCTGAACAAGACATTCAGGACCCAGCCCTCTCTGTTGACCGCGAGCTACGCGGCTTACTCGGTCCTGTCTTCAAGAGGTGTAACGCCGGCGTATGTCGCGGGCCACAGCCTCGGAGAATATTCCGCTATCACCGCTTCCGGGGTCGTTTCATTCAGGGACGCAGTCGTGCTGACCGAAAAAAGGGGACAGTTCATGCAGGACGCCGTTCCGGAGGGCAGGGGCTTAATGGCCGCGGTCCTGGGGCTTGAAAGAGACGCTATAATCAACGTCTGCAATTCCGTAAAGTCGGGTTATGTCGCCCCTGCCAACTACAACTGCCCGGGACAGATCGTGATAGCAGGAGAAAAGGAGGCGGTTGAAGAGGCAATGAAGCTCGCTGACGATGCCGGGGCCAGAAAAGCGCTTTCTCTGGCGGTATCAGTCCCGTCTCACTGCAGACTGATGGAGCCTGCGTCAAAGAAACTGTCCGCGCTGCTTGAAACCATAAACCTGAATGCTCCCCTCATTCCGGTCGTCAATAACGCCGACGCGGCTTTTTTGGACAGCGCTGATTCAATAAAGGAATCACTGGTAAGACAGCTCAACAGCCCGCTGCTCTGGGAAGATTCGGTCAGGGTCATGGTGGAAAAGGGCGTAGAGGCCTTTATCGAGGTCGGCCCCAAAACAGTCCTGAACGGTCTTATCAAGAGAATAGACAGAAACGTGAAGCTTTTTAACGTGGAAGATACAAAGGGACTCGAAGAGACATTGAAGGCGTTGTCTTAATTACCCCTGATTTTATTCTGCCATGCCGCAGCTTTTGCCATGACTTCCGCTTCATCCAGCGTAGTTGCATCGCCCCTGTCGATGACGATCCTCCCGTTGACCATGACGGTCTCAATGTCATCTGGCCGCATGCAATAAGTTATGTGTGAGTAGATATCATAGAGCGGTGTGAGGTGAGGCCTGGCAAGATTCGCTATTACGAGGTCTGCCCTTTTACCCGGACGGATTGATCCGGCTTTATCACCAATACCGATAATCTCAGCGCCGTTTCTTGTTGCCATAAGCATGACCGTCTTGCTGTCTATGACGGTCGGGTCGAGAGAAACCGCCTTATGGACCTTTGCTGCGGTGGACATTTCTCCAAGGATGCTAAGATCGTTATTGCTTGCCGCGCCATCTGTTCCGAAGGCCGTTTTGACGCCTGCCTTAACAAGTTTAGGCAGGGGCGCGATACCGGACGCGAGCTTCAGATTACTTTCAATACAGTGGGACACGCCGACTTTTCTTTTCGCGAGGAGGTCGATTTCGGCGTCAGTAAGCCATACGCAGTGGGCAGCGGAAAGACGTTCAGAAAGCATGCCTATACTTTCGAAATATTCGACCGGCGTCTTCCCGTAACGCTTCCGGCATTCTGCCACCTCAAACTGTGTCTCGGCAAGGTGCGTGTGTATGGGGACATTATGTTTCTGAGCAAGCTCATTGGCCCTTTTGTAATTGTCAGGACCGCAGGTATACGTTGCATGCGGAGCGATGCATGTGGTTATTAAATCATTGTCCTTCCAGAGGGCGATGAGGTCCTCAGCGTTCCTGAAGTAATCATCAGCCGTCTCCGCGATACCCTTCCACGGGAAGTCGATCACTCCGGCGCCCAGCACTCCTCTCATCCCGATCTTTTCGAGTTTCTTGCCGGCAACGTCTTCGTAGAAATACATGTCTGCATATGTAGTGACTCCCGCCTTGAGCATCTCAAGACAGGCAAGTTCAACGGCATCGTCCACGAATTCAGCGGTGAGCCATTTGAACTCATTGGGCCAGATATGCTTTTCAAGCCATTCCTGAAGCGGCAGGTCATCGGCAAGGCCCCGGTAGTAGACCATGGCTGCGTGCGTATGGGTGTTAATAAGTCCGGGAAATACGACCCTGTTTTTACCGTCAATAATATTAGAAGAAGTGTACTGCTTCGAGATCTCTTCATATGTGCCGGCAGCGGCAATGTCACGTCCGGTTACGGCTACTGCTCCGTCCCTTATGACCGAAAGGTCTCCTTCCATTGTCAGAAGGTAATCGGCTTTTATGATGTAATCTGCTTTCTGCATGGTATCGTCTCCCTTGAATAT
>JBFLYJ010000024.1:0-16365 GCA_040756635.1 Nitrospirota bacterium | reverse complement strand
GAACTCCAGCACCTGTCGCAGACCGACGGACTGACCGGCCTCTTCAACCGGCAGCATCTTGACAAGAGGCTCGCCGAGGAAATGGACAGGGCCAGAAGGTATGGAACTCCCCTCTCTCTTATTATTTTCGATATAGACTATTTCAAGAAGATCAACGACTCCTTCGGGCATATTACAGGAGACAAAATACTTCAGACTACCGCTTCTGTAATAAGGGAGACCCTCAGAAACACCGATATCGCCGGACGGTTCGGTGGCGATGAATTCGTGACAATTCTGGTACAGACCGACTTGCATGTCGGTATGCAGGTCGCGGAACGCCTTCGTTTAAGGATAGAACAGCAGCGGGTGAAAGTAGACAAGGACCGGGACGCGGGCTTTTCGATAAGCCTGGGGATCTGTCAGTTTGATAGTACGATCGCAAGGGCAGAAGACTTTATTGCGAGGGCGGACGAAGCATTATACAAGGCAAAACGAGACAGGCGCAACAAGGTCTGCAAGGCCTGACTGTTTATCAACCTCAATCCGCCAGCATCTTGAATATCTCGTCAAATTCAGCGGCCTTCTTGATAAATGCATTGAGGATGGCAGGATCAAAATGCTCGGGCTTTGTTCTTCCGTCCCCTTTGGTAATTATTTTATAGACCTTCTCGTGGTCCAGGGCTTCTTTATACGGTCTTTCACTTCTCAAGGCGTCATACTGGTCCACAATCATGACGATCCTGCCTTCAATGGGAATCGCTTCACCTTTCAGGCCCCTGGGATATCCGGTGCCGTTCCACCTTTCATGGTGGTTAAGCGCGATGGATTGCGCCATCAGCAGTATCGGATGGGATGACCCTGACAATATCCTCTCACCCGCTGTAGTATGTGTTTTTACCACTTCAAATTCTTCCGGTGAAAGCGGCCCCATCTTAAAAAGGATGTAATCGGTAATTCCCAGCTTGCCTATGTCGTGAAGAGGGCTTGCCTGGGCGATTTTCAGGACAAAGTCATCCGGCATACCCAGGGCGGTCGCCACTATCTGGGACAGGAACCCTATCCTTTTGACATGCACCCCGGCTTCGGTGTCCCTGAACTCCGCCACGGTCGTCAACCGCTCCACAATGTCCTTGCTGAAACTCTCGGCCTCCTTTTTCGCGACCTCAAGTTCCTCCGTCCTGATCCTGACCATGTCCTCCAGATAAAGCTTGTAATTCTCTTTCCACTTCAGGTAATTACAGTAATGGACCGCCTTGGTCACCGAATGTAGCAGGTATTCAGGATGATAAGGCTTCAGTATAAAATCAAACGCCCCTTTTTTCACGGCCTCTACCGCCGTTTCCAGATCCGCGTAGGCGGTCATTAATATCACCGGGATCTGAGAATGCTCACCGTGTATCTTTTCCAGGAGGTCCAGGCCGGTCATTTCAGGCATTTTTATATCGGTCAGTATCACATCGAAGTCATTTCCCTGCAGAAGCGCCTCCGCATCCCGAGCATTGCTGCATGCGGTCACGTCATAATTATGCCCCTTAAGCACCCTTGAAGCGGATTCAAGGATAAATAAATCATCATCAACCAGAAGGATCCTGCTTCCGGCTTTAACTTTCACTGTCTACGACCTCCCTTATTTTTGATATCAGTTGGTCAGGCAGGATAGGTTTTGAGACAAACATTACATCCTTCCCAAGGACATTCTTTCTGGAAATTACGTCGGCAGTGTATCCGCTGGTAAATATGGCCTTTATTCCCGGCGCCATCCGCTTTATTTCTTCGAATACCTCTTTCCCGTTTTTCTTCGGCATCACCACGTCAAGGAGCAGAAGCTGTATTTCGTTTTTATGCTCTGTAAATTTCACGATTGCGTCCTGCCCGTCTACCGCTTCTATCACTTTATAACCGAATTCCTGAAGAATATTTATTATAGAATCCCTGACGGCACTTTCATCCTCCGCCACGAGTATGGTAGCTGATTTGACTTTTTTTTGCAGGGGTATCTTATCCTTCTTCATTTCAACAGATGCCTTTATCTCGGGAAGATATATCCTGAAAGTGGTCCCCCTGCCCTGTTCACTATAAATATTGATGTAGCCGTTGTGCTGTTTTATTATCCCGTATACAACGGAAAGACCGAGCCCCGTCCCCTTGTCAACGTCCTTAGTCGTAAAGAAGGGTTCAAACACCTTCTGTCTTGTTTCCTCGTCCATCCCCGTCCCTGTATCGGAAACCGACAGAAGGGCATAAATGCCGGGTTCTCCGAATCCGTGCGCCTTAATGAAAGCCTCCGTTATCTCTGCAATGTCCGTCTCGACGTTCAGTCTTCCGCCGTCAGGCATCGCGTCTCTGGCATTAGTCGCAAGGTTTATTATTACCTGCTCAATCTGCGTCCTGTCAGCCACAATGGTGATGTCCCTGTCAGACAGCATTGTACGCACTTCAATATCTTCCCCGATAAAATTCACAAGCATGCTTTCCACATGACTTACGATTTCATTGAGCCTGACAGGAACGAACTCGAAGTGCTGCTTTCTGCTGAAGGTAAGCAGGCCCCTGGTAATCTGCGCGGCCCTGTCCGACAGCGAAAGAATTTTATCCACGTTGTCCCTTAAATGATCTTCATCCTTTAATCTGCTCCTCAGGAGATAGCCGTAACTGAAAATCGCAGTAATGATGTTATTAAAATCGTGGGCCACCCCTCCGGCTAGCTGGCCTACCGCTTCCATCTTCTGGGCCTGCAGCAGCTGGTCTTCGAGTTTCTTGCGTTCCGTAATATCCAGCATTATCGCGATAATGCATTCTTCACCTTCGATATTTATAAGTTCCGCGGAGTACAGAATTGAAATCATTTCTCCGCTCTTCATATTCAACCTGCTCTCTTTGTTGTGCACGACACCGTGTTTTCCAAGAAGATTCAGCATTATTTCGCGGTCCGACGTGTCGGCCCATATACCGAGCTCCAGGGATGATTTGCCCAGCATTTCATTCCTGCCGTAGCCGCTCGCCTCAAGAAATGCATCGTTTACTTCAATAAACCTGCCGTCGCGGACCGTGCTTATTGTTACAAATGCGGGGCTCGAACGGAATGCCTTCGAGAATTTCTCTTCCGATATTCTGAGCGCTTCCTCGGATTTTTTCTGCTCGGTTATGTCGCGGGCGGTTGACAAAGCGCCGGTCACATTTCCCTGTTCATCTTTCAGCACGCGGCACCACCACGCAAGCAGCCGCTTCATGCCGTCTTTGCGGCGCTGCCAGCTCTCCACATAGATCACATTCTCCGAGCCGGTAAAGAGGGGTTTGACTCTATTATACGTCGGCTGCTCACCCTCAAAATAATAGGAAGCCTCCCTGCCGAGAACGTCTTCACCGAAAAACTCGTATCCCGCCTGGTTTGCCCATGTATAGACCTTGGCGGCATTGACCTCCATGATAATGTCAGGGACAGCAGAGAGTATCGCTTCATTGCGGGCGGACAACGCGAGCAGGGCCTTCTCCGTCTCCTTACGGCGGGAGATGTCTCTTACGACTTCTATCCCGGCAATAATAGTGCCGGTGGAATCTCTTAAAGGAGACGCGGTGATCTCGACGTACAGTGTCCCGCCCGGCATGGGAACGGTCCTTTCGGTGGTATGGATTTTTCCGTCTCTGAAAGCCATGTCCACCGGACACCCTTCGCACTTTTCAGCCCTCTTTTCATATGCCTGATAACAATATTCACCAACGTGTTCACCGATCAGTCCCTTGTGAATCTCATTCTGATACAGGACCTTGTACTCAGTGTCCTGAATACTGATACCGTCTCCCAGGGCGGCAATGACCGCGTCGAGTTTGGCCTTTTCACTCCATGCGCTTTTGACCGCCTCCTTCAATGCCTCCTCTGCCTTCATGCGTTCCGTTATGTCTCTGAAGCTGCCTATCAAATAGTTTTTACCGGCAAGCACAAAAGGGGATGAGCTGATGTCCGCATAAAAAACAGTACCGTCCTTTCTCTTGACGGGTATATTGGCAGCGGTCCCTATCTGCCGTTTTGCCTGTTTATCAAACTGTTCAAGAACATATGGGAGGTCCTTCTCCGGGTGAATGTCAAACACCCCCAGACCACTGACCTCATCTTCACTCAGGCCCAGCATACCGCAAACCGTTTTATTACCCGTAAGGAACCTCTTGCTTTCAATATCAGCAAGTAATATCCCGTCCATCGCATTGTCAAAAATAGCCCGGAATTTCTCCTCGGACTCTTTCAACGCAGATTCAACCTTCTTGCGGTCCGCTATCTCAAGGAGAAGCGACCTGTTGACCCCCTGTAATTCCGCGGTGCGTTCCCGCACCCTTTCCTCCAGCTCGTCCCTGGCCTCCCTCAGCATTTCCTCGGCATGAGTACGCCGGGCGATCTCACTTTCCAGGGGTTTCAGGGCCATTGTCCTGATAGTACGCCACAGCAGCGCGCCCAGAACCACGGTAAACAATATTGAGAATAATACAAGCTGGAACTTGAGCCTTGAGAGAATCATTTCTATGGATGAAAGGTCTTTCCCGACATGGAGTTTTATGAGGTCCCTGCTGCCGTAACTTACCTTCTTTTCGAGCCGATACACATAATGTGACGTCTTTTCACTTTTATATTCCGCGAGCAGGAAATTATTGGGCATAACGGCAGAGACTTCCACGATTTCCTCATGCTCTCTGGCCCAGTGCGTGAGAAACTCCTCGACCTTCGCGTAGTCATTCTTCAGAAGCGGCTCCATCACAAATGTAGCTATAATGTCGAGTTCATTCCGCACGTTCTTCTGTACCTCATCCAGCATCTGTTTATGCACGGTAGATACAATCACTATGTCAGAGACAAGCATGAATAACAGCAGGATTGACATAAACATCCAGAACGCGCGCTTATATTTGAACCTTGCGGGAATGGTCATTTGTGAGGCCCGATATTTTCAAGGGCATGAAGTATTTCATGCAGGTTATCATAATCTTCTTCTCTGGCCGGGACGAGGCTTATGGTGGCTTTGATTGAATTCAATATGTTTCGTCCTTCCTCGTTTCCGCTTAAAGCATATAATGCCGTACGGACTTTCCGGATCTTCTCAGGGGAAAGCCTGTTAGTCGCAACAAAAACATGGTCCGATATCTCAGGTGTTTTTACAAGTTCTCTTAACCCGCGTTTTTCGTATTCATAAAACACCTCTTCCTTGACCGCGCCGGCATCAAAATCACCGGCCAGCACTCCCAGTGCAACATTATAGTGATTATCCAGAAATGAGTATCCTCCCAGTTTATCCAGCGGGATCTTTTCTTTCCACAACATGTAGCTTGGCAAAATATAACTCATGGTAGATTCAGGATCGCCGAACGCGAAACGCTTCCCCTCCAGTTCTGCCAGAGATCGCAGAGGACTATCCTTTCTTACGATGATCACTCCGTGGAAGGTGGGTCTGCCGTTAATTTCCTGACGAGCCAGAAGCGGCTTCCTGCCGTATGTGTAAATCAGTTTCACGTAACTTGCAGGGCCCATATAGGCGATATCCACCCTGTCCTTACCGACATCTGTTATATGATTCTGATAGTCCCGCGATACCCTGATTTCGATCGTTTCCCCCAATTCTTTGCCGAGGTATTTAATGAGCGGGGTAAATCTTTCAACAAGTTCGGTTGCCGGCATGTAAGGATGGACGGCAAATACCAGTTTCTCCCCCGCATTTACCCTAAGTGATAATAGCAGAGCCGGCAGAACTATTGAAACATAGAGGATTATTTTAAAACGTAAAGAAAACATTTATACCTTGTCTTTCATTTCGAACCACAATTTATCCGAAAACGATTATATAAAGCATACATGAAAAAAAAACAAAAAAAAAAGATGATCGTTTGCTTTTTCCCGTACTTTTCCTTTACCCTTAAATAAACGGCCACATCAGCACCTGGCAATAATTCAAGGAGGATTTTATTGATGGTAACCATATCAGACACAGCAGCAGAGAAGACCAAGGAAATTCTTTATGCTGAAGGAAAATCAGGGTGGGGGCTCAGGTTCTACACAGCGGGAAGCAGCTGCTGCGGGCCTTCATACGGAATCGATATTGTTGAAAATCCTGACGACGGAGACAAGGTCATAGAAAAAAACGGCACAAAGTTCTTCATCGACAAGGAAGCATCAGAAAAGTTAAAAGGCATGACAATTGATTTTGTTGATGACGGTGAAAGGCAGGGGTTTGTGATCAACAATCCCAATCCGCCTTCATGCGGATCCGGCTGCGGGTCTTCCTGCGGCGGCGATTCACACTGAGAAAAGAAACAAAAACGGGGCGATAATTTTCTATTATTGCCCCGTTTTTTTATTGCTGTTTGCTGTATCTGTTTTCAGTCAGTTATTCTGCTGAACGACAGCCTGCTCCGCATTTCGAACTGTTGTCCACCACCGGTTTAGCTCCCAGCTTATAAAGGATATTCGCCATAATGCAAAATCCCGTGGCAGCAAATATTATCAGGTTGACTCCAACAAGCCCCGTGAGAATCAGCCAGTATTTGCTCTGAATCAGCGTCATCACCGTCCCGGTTAAAGTAAATACCCCGGCAATCAGCCATATTATCCTCTCCATATACCACTTGTCTGTTTTTGCTATATACATTGTTTCTTCCTCCTTTTTTTTATGTATCAATCATTAATTGTCAATCACCTGTAAGGGCGTATTGCAATACGCCCCTACACAGGCATCAATGTTCAATTCTTTTCTTGTACATGTAATAAAGCACCGGCACGAGCGTTCGGGAAAGCAGTGTCGACGCGACCTCTCCGGCCATCAGCGCTATCGCCATCCCCTGGAATATCGGGTCAAAGAGAATCACAGAGGACCCTACGACCACTGCCGCAGCTGTAAGGAGCATGGGCCTGAACCTTATAATACCTGCCTGCACTACCGCCTCCTTAAGCGGCATACCCTCCCCGATCTTCAACTCGATGAAATCAACCAGAATGATTGAATTCCTGATGACAATTCCGGCGCCGGCGATGAAACCGATCATTGAAGTGGCCGTGAAAAAAGCACCCATCGCCGCGTGCGCCGGCAGGATACCTATAAGGGAAAGAGGTATGGGCGCCATAATCACGATCGGTGTTATAAATGACCTGAACCACCCTACCACCATCACGTAAATGATTACCATGACCGCCGCGAAGGCAAGACCGAGGTCCCTGAAGACCTCAAGGGTAATGTGCCATTCGCCGTCCCACTTCATGGCATATTTGTCCTCAAACAGGGGCTGGTCCATATCGTGCTGTTGCAGCTCATAGCCTTCAGGAAGCTTCAATGCCCTTATCATTTCCTTCATTTTCATGATCGCGTAGACCGGGCTCTCTGCCGTGCCTGCGACATCTCCTGTGACATAAACGACCCTCTTGAGGTTCTTTCTGTATATGGTCCTGTCCAGTACGCCTTTTTCAATCTTTACCAGCTCCGACAGGGACACGGGCTTCCCGTCAGACGACAGGATGACCGCGTCCTTCAGTTCACCGATGCTGGTCCTTTCAGACAGAGGCGCCCTCATGAATATTTCCACAGGGTCCCGTGAATCAGCGACATGAAGCAGTCCGGCCGATGTCCCTCCGAGGTACATGCCGAGGGTCCGCGCGATGCTTTCCGTAGTGATCCCGTGATACGATGCCTTTTCCCTGTCGACCGCGAATGTTATTTTCTCCTGATCGTCCTCAACATACCAGTCCGTGTCCACCACGCCTTCCGTTTCATGAAATATTTTTTTGATCTCCCCGGCAATCTCAATCTGCCTGTTGAAATCCGGGCCGTACACTTCGGCGACCAGAGTGCTCAGCACCGGCGGGCCGGGCGGCACCTCCACCACCTTTATATTGGCTTTGTGCATATCGCCTATTTTCTGTATTGACGGCCTGATGCGTTTGGCGATGTCGTGGCTCTGCGCCTTTCTCCTGTCTCTAGGAGCGAAATTCACCTGGATGTCGGCAGAATTACTTCCGGAGCGGAGGTAGTAATGCCTTACAAGCCCGTTGAAATTAAATGGCGCGGCGGTCCCTGCATAGATCTGATAATCCGTCACTTCCGGCACTGTCTTTAAATACTCGCCCACCTCCCTTGATACCATAGCTGTCTGTTCAAGGGTCGTGCCCTCAGGCATGTCGATGATCACCTGCAACTCGCTCTTATTGTCAAAGGGTAGCATCTTGACCGTCACCAGCTTAAACACCACGAGCATGACCGAGCCGCCGAGAAGGAGACCGATCACAAGGAACGCTATGATCCGTTTCATACTGCTGTCAAGAAGGCTCCGGAGGTTCTTTTCGTAGAGATGATTAAAATAAGCGAACAGTCTGCTCTCTTCTGCCTCCCCTTCCACATGAACCTTCGTCTTTTTCAATACTATATAGCTCAGCCAGGGGCTGATGATAAACGCTATCAGAAGAGATATAAGCATGGCCGCGGACGCCCCGACCGGGATAGGGCGCATATAGGGACCCATCAATCCTGATACAAACGCCATCGGCATCAAAGCAGCTATAACGGTAAATGTGGCAAGTATTGTGGGATTGCCCACCTCATCAACCGCGCGGACCGCTGTCTCCGGAGACACGCCCTTAAGTTTGAAGTGCCTGTGAATGTTTTCGACAACCACTATGGCGTCATCAACAAGAATCCCGATCGAAAATATGAGCGCGAACAGCGTCACCCTGTTGAGCGTATAACCATACATGTAATTGACGAGAATGGTCAGAGCAAGAGTCACAGGCACGGCCACTCCCACAATTACAGACTCTCTCATTCCAAGAGCCAGCGCTATGAGAATCGTAACAGAGACCGCCGCTATCAGCATATGCTGAAGCAGTTCATCGGACTTGTCCTTTGCCGTGTCGCCGTAATTCCTGGTCACCTGAACATGTATCTCACCAGGTATAAGGGCGCCTTTCAGCGCCTCGACTTTCTCCAGCGCCCTGTCGGATATGTGGGTTGCGTTTGTCCCCTTCTTTTTTGCCAGTGCGACAGTGACCGCTTCATACATGCCGCTTTTGTTTATTCCCCCCCTGGCAAGGGGGGACACAGAGGGGTCTTCCTCCGCAGCAGGACCGAACCCGGTCAAAACATAGCTCGCAGGCTCTTCAGGACCGTCAATGATATCAGCCACGTTCTTCAGAAATACAGGCCGGCCGTTATACACGCCTGTAACAATATTCCCCACGTCTTCAGCGTCTTTCAGGAACTTGCCGGTCTCGACAATAAATTCTTCATTACCGACCGAGAATGTCCCGGCAGGGAGCGACACATTTGCCGCCTGTACCGCCCGCAATATCCGCAGTGGCGACATGCTGTACGCTTTGAGTCTTGATGGGTCAAGCAGTATCCTGAGCTGACGCTTACGGCCGCCTATGACATTGACCTCAGAAACATCCGCGTCCTTTTTCAGCTCATCAGCAACTTCCTCCGCCACCTGCCTCATCTGATATGCGCTGTAGCTTTCACTCCAAAGAGTAAGCGTAAGGATAGGCACGTCGTCAATAGACTTCGGTTTTACGAGGGGCTCGGACACCCCGGGGGGGATCCTGTCATAATTGGACATCAGCTTGTTGTACAGCTTGACGAGACTGTCCTCCGTGTTCTCTCCCACATGAAACCTGACTATCGAAAGCGCCATTCCCGGACGCGCTATCGAGTAGAGATACTCTACCCCCTTGATCTCCCAGAGGAGTTTTTCCATCGGTTTGATAACGCGCTCATCCACCTCTTCCGCGCTCGCGCCGGGGTAACTGACAAATACGTCCACCATGGGCACGATAATCTGGGGCTCCTCTTCCCGCGGAGTGATCACCACCGCGAACAGCCCGAGCAGCAGAGCGGTAATGACGATCAAAGGTGTAAGCTTGGACATGAGAAATGCCCGCGCGATTCTGCCGGACAAACCTATATGTTCCATCTGTCCCCCCTCCGCATTTCTGTTACGCTCAGCAGTCGGCATTTATGCAACATTAATAATAAGGGGTTATCGTTATCCAACATTCGCAACCATCCCTCCGTCTACCGCCTTCTCCACACCATTTACAATTATCCGTTCACCGCTGCTGAGGCCGGTCAGTACCTCGACCATTCCGTCACGGCGCTTCCCGGTCTTGATGAGTCTGAGGTTAATAACGCCCTGCTGATTTACCGTATATACCCCTGTCAGTTCTCCCCTTTTAACGATTGAACTTTCAGGTACTGACAAGATGTTCTTTTTACCGGCAGGGAATTTCACCCTTGCATAAAAACCTCCCCGCAGCGGCTGCTTTATCTCATTAAGGGCAATCTTCACGATAAATGTCCTGGAGGCAGGATCAATCTGGCGGACGATCTCCGTGACCTTTCCTTTTGTCTGCATTTGTATTGAATCAATTGAGACATCAACTGATGCCCCGGTCTGCACTGACTGGAGCATGGTCTCGTCGACCGGTACCTCAACTCTGTAATTGAGTGATTCGACAAGGACCAGAGGTACACCCGGAGCCGTCATGTTACCTACGTCGATCTTCTTCTCCGCAACCGTGCCGTTCAGCGGCGACCTGATGACCGTATAGCCTTTGTATGCCTCGGCTTCATTCAGTCCGGCCTCAGCCCGGTTAAGCGCCTTATTTGCCCGCTCATATTCGAGCACCGCAACGTCTCTTTTTGTCTTTATCTCGTCAAACTCCTGTTCGGAAACGGCCTTTGCTTCAAATAGTTTGCTGAAGCGGGAGAATGTTTTCTCAATGATATTTTTATTTTCGCCAGCAATTTCGAGTCCCTGCTTCGCCTCTTCAAGCGCTTCCTGAGCCGCAGCGGCCCTCGCATTGATATCAGGGGCGCTTATCACAAGAAGGACGTCGCCTTTCCCGACACGGTCGCCGGGCTTCACCTTTATATCACTCACCTCGCCCATGATCTTTGCCGATACGAGCGCGGTATCGACAGACTTCAGAGTACCTGAAGCTTCGTATACATCTTCCACCTCCGAAGCTTGTATCTCTTCAATACTTACTCCGCTTACCTGCGGTCTGTCGACCTTGCTTTCCCCGGGCTTAATCTTCTCACCGCAGCCGGACAAGGTAATTAACGCCAGTATTGTTAAACCGATAATTAGTTTATGTAACATAAAAAATCTCCTTGCAGTAAAAATTAAGAATTATGAATCAGCAAGCTGTCTATTATTTCACATCATCGTAATTCGTAATTCCTGATCCGTAATTTTGATTAACCGTTTTCAGCAGAATCCCGCTTTGATAATATAAATCCGCTATCGCGTTCATATATTCATTTTCCGCTTCCAGCAGCCGGGCCCTCGCCATATCTGCCGCGGTCTGTGTATCCAGCAGGTCGACCATCGGCGCAAGAGAATTTTCATACCGTATGCCGACTAATCTTAGCGCCTCTTCCGCCTCTTCCAGTACAGACTTGGAAAGCGAAAGATTCTGTTCTTTTTCGCGGGCCCTGATATAAGCTTCATTGATCCTGAAGTGTATCTCCTTCTCAAACCCAGCGACTGCCTCTCCCATTTCGCGGACCCTAGCCTGCGCCTTCCTTATCCTGTGGTGCGCCGAAATATCAACGATGTTCCATCTTATGAACCCAGCTACCAAGTAACTCTCGCCTTCGGGCGAAAACGGGCTGTTATGGTCATTAAAAAAATAACTGCCGCTGACACCTGCCTGAGGGAGGAGAGAGGACCTCTCCATTTTTACCGACTGCCGGGAATTGTCGTATCTCGATTTAAGGGCATTCAGGTCTTCCCTCTGCACTAAGGATGCAAGATAGACATCCAGATCAAGCAATGGCAGCATGGGTCCGTCGTCAGCGGCGTCAACAGGGTCTTTAAGCCCCATCAGCAGCCCTAGCGCCCTTCTGGCCACTTCCATGTTACTCTCTGCCCTGATAAGCGCTGCCTCCGCCCTGTTGACCGCTGCACCTGCCCTGAGTACGTCAGAATGAAGTCCCATGCCCGCATCATATCTGAGCAGGGCGATCCTCTTGTGCTCTTCCGCGTCCTCCCTGCCTTTCAGCGCGGCCTCGACGTATTTCCCGGATGTCAGGACAGCATTAAAGGTCTTTACGACATTGAGCACGACCTCTTCCTTTTTTCTCTGATATTCCGACTGTCTCGCCTCAAGCTCCTTTCCCGCCATGTTTATCCCGGCATAAACCCCCGGCACCAGCAGCGGCTGCTCTATGCTGAACGATGTCTGAAAGTCCGATATATCGGCAGGGTCGTTAAGCGATCCGATGAGAAAGTCTTCCTGGGTAAACCGCTCCTGGTTAAGTTTAGACATAAACCCATATGTCGGGTTGTCTGTCCTCTGATATCTTTCCTCAATTTTGAATTTCGGGAACAGACCGCCCTTAGCGGACTTCAGGTCTTCCTTCTGTGCCTGCAATGTCCAGACGTATGACTTCAGGGCCGGGTTGCCTTCCAGCGCCGCCTGAATTGCCTGCGGCAGCGCGAGTTTTTCAGCACCCGCGCTATTTACAAAAACTGCTAATAAGACAGTTAATAATGCCCCAGCCGTCAATTTCATTCTGCCCCTCATTTCATGAATACGAGCGGATATATAGATGTATATATCACATAATTTCATAAAGGCCAACATTTGCGGTTTGACCTGTGGTCGACCTGACTTGCGATTTTCATGACAGCGTAAAGCGGGCATCATTTAGATGTCCCTTTCCTGTTCATAAATGCGGTCAGTGTCTTCATGTCGCACCTGCCCACCTTCTTCTGGAACTCAGTACATTCTTTCAATGTCATGAGATCGTCATTGTATCGTGTATCAGATTTAAGCTGGGAAACTAATAAATCGAGCAGCGCCCTCCTGCCATCAGAGAGGTCCCCCCTTGTGCCGTAAAACCTGAGCTTACCGTCGCGCCGTTCCTCCAGAAACCCGCCCTTATAAAGAAGAGAAAGGTTTCGTGATATATGCGGCTGGGACGCGCCAATGATGCCCATCAGCTGGCAGACGCTAAGTTCCTTCTTCATCAGAAGCATCAATATCCTTATTCTCTGCTCGTCCGTAAGGAGTTTAAATATCTCAACTATGGCTTTCATTACTGACCATCCTTTTGGCCCTGGAAAAAGAACCGAGGTTATAGACTTTATGGTATTGCATCTTTTTCAACAGCCTCTTGCCGACAAAGGACCTGCTGCCGCTCCTGCAATGCAGAAGGACTACACTGTCCCTCTCGGGGACGATCCTTTCTATCCCCGCGCTCATCTCACTTAATGGGACGTTTATCGCCCTCTTTAAATGCGCTGCCTGATATTCTTCTTCTGTCCTGACGTCGATCAGCACAGCCCCTTCATCAAGCAGTCTGACAGCCTTTTCAGCGGTCAGGTCGTTCATAAAAAACCTTGTGGCAAAATAGGCCGCGAAAGTTATCATCGCGATCAAATAGATGTCCATCTGTCTTCCTCCTGAGGAACTGTTATTTTGCTGAAACACATGTCACCTATCGGACTCTGAAACGGCGTCTGCATCTTCTCTTTCCGCCGGGATTGGCCCGTGAGCATGGATTCGAGCGTTTTCATATAAACATATTTGCATATGTTTATATGTTTTGTCAAGGAAAAATTTACCTGCCTGAAAAAATGGCTATAACATTACGCGGACGTGGGAGAAACCGGTCATTCAGCCGGAGAGCTGATTACCTTTAATCAACAAGCTGACGGCAGGTATGATACAGTATTTGAGCGGATTTTTTTGCCGGTAGTGAAGACAGGAGGTCTGAACAGGCAAAAGCCTCGGAGTCACGCAGGATGCGGGACGAGAATGAGACGAAAATACTGTATCATGCCTGCTTTGCATTATTATGCATTCACTATGGTATTGCCATAAATATTTTTAAGCACGCATGTCCACTTCAAATATTTACCAGACATGTATGTATTCTTGTATAAATCTATATCTCGTAAATAGTTTCATCTATCCTGGGGCCGTAATTTCGCACCTTCTTTCCCCTGTCTTCGATATTAAAAGGTTCTTCGGCGTTTATCTGGTCCCCCATCTCCTGCTCTATCTGCTCAGGGTCTTCTCCCCTCTCAAGACGGCTGAGCGCCTCCTCCATCCCTGCTCCCATCTTAAGTCCAGTCGCGTCAGAAAGCTTTCTCATCAGGCTTGCAGCCTGTCTCGGGTCTTCTTCATTCATCCCCTCCGCCTCCCTTGCCAGCATGGCCATCGCCTTCTCCATTTTACCCTCATCAAGAGGGGGCATATCAGCTTCCGGTCCTGCCTCTTTCCGGCCTGAAACAGCTGCAAAGAGTGACATCTGCCGTTTCAGCTGCTGATTCCTGCAGACAGGGCAGGAGGGCACCTTCTCAGTATTAACTGTTCTTGACAGAAATTTATAGACCGTATTGCATTTCTCACAATAAAATTCGTATATCGGCATAACTTTCTCCCAAAAAATTATTTCAGATATTTTACCATCATATTGTATCAAGATGAAGGCATCGCCGACTTTACCAGGCAGCGATAAGAGAAGGGGATGGTGCCGAAGAGGGGACTCGAACCCCTATGGCTCTCACCACACGGCCCTCAACCGTGCGCGTCTACCAGTTCCGCCACTTCGGCATTTTGGGGATATCAAAAACAGCGAGTGTAATTATAAAACACTCAACTTGCGCAAAACAAGTATGCAACAAAAAAACCGTTCAAACCTGTTGATCAGTTTGAACGGTCATATCGAAAAGGTTTTATCCCAGAATCGATAATTTCACAAGATTCAGTAAAACCGAGGGGAATACGCCGAAGATAAGGACCATCATCGCGGTGACCGCCAGCGCGATGCTCATGGCAGGCGAGGTGCTGAGCGATACCTCTTTTACAGGGTCTTTCATATACATGTACATAACGATCCTTAAATAAAAGAAGGCCGAGATCGCGCTGAACACAACGGCTATGATCGCAAGGGACACATACCCCGCGTTGATGGCCTCCATGAATACATAGAATTTGCCTATAAATCCTGCGGTAGGCGGAATTCCGGCAAGAGAAAACATGAATATAAGCATTAGAGCGGCAGCCAGGGGATGGTTCTTTGAAAGGCCCATATAGTCCTCCAGCGTTTCCCCCTGGAAGCCTTCACTTCTGAGCATAATCACAACGGCGAAGGCCCCGATGTTCATGAACAGGTAAATCATTAAATAATTAACGGTGCTCGTAAGTCCGTCATGCGTTCCCGAGATGATCCCGAGAAGCATGTACCCCGCATGCGCAATTGAGCTGTAAGCGAGCATACGTTTTATGTTCGTCTGCGCGAGGGCTATGATACTCCCCGTGGCCATGGTAATAACGGCTATCGGCACCAGAATAGCGGCCCACTGGACCTGCATACCAGCAAAAGCGTCAAACAGCACCCTGCCGAGTACTGCAAAGCCGGCAGCCTTCGGACCCACGGACATGAAAGCCGTTATAGAAGTAGGCGACCCCTCGTATACATCGGGCGCCCACATATGAAACGGCACAAGGGCGATCTTGAAACTGAACGCCACGATTATAAATATAAGGCCGAGATAAGTAATAGGGTTGTCCATAATATTCAGCGTGCTCAGTGCCTCCGCGATCCCCTTGATATTGGTAGTGCCTGTCATACCGTAGGTAAGAGAAATGCCGTACAGCAGGAATGCAGAAGAAAATGCCCCAAGAAAAAAGTATTTAATCGCGGCCTCGTTTGAACGCGGCTGCTTCCTCATAAACCCCGCCAGTATGTACGTGGAAAGCGCCATCAATTCAAGCCCCAGATAAAGAACGATTAAATCCGCTGCGGACGCCATGATCATCATCCCTGTAGTGGAAAACATGAGCAGAGCGTAATACTCTCCCAGGGACGCCTTTTCTATTACCATGTATTTTAATGAAATGCATATCGTCAGAATGACATTCAGATAAAATATCAGCTTGAAGAAATTTGAATACCCGTCCACTATGAACATACCGGCAAATGCCGTCTGTGGCTCATAAAAGCCGTAGAGCTTATACGTCCCGTAGAGCGCGACAATCGTCCCGATTATTCCGACACCGGCAATCAGTTCTTTCTTCTTTACGACCAGATCAAGCAGCATCAGTATAAGACCCACGCACAGCAGGGTCAATTCAGGAACGAGCAGCCGCATATCCAGCAGACTTATCGTCGTTTCCATTTCCATTAGAAGATCTCCGTTATATATTTAGCTATCATGTTTTCATTACCGGCAACGGCGCCCATGTTCATCCGCTGAATCAAGTGCTCAACCGAAGCATGGATAAAGTCCAGAAACGTGTTCGGATAAAACCCTATCCAGAAGACGAACACGAACAACGGGATCAGGGTAATCACCTCTCTTAAACCCAGGTCCCACACAGGGTGATGGCCAGTCTTGTCATAG
>JBFLYJ010000239.1:0-5439 GCA_040756635.1 Nitrospirota bacterium | reverse complement strand
TGCTTTCCCTCTTTCAATGCAACTCTTATCCTGCCGGCGCCTTCGATAACTCCCCTTCCCTCTATAAGCTTTATACCCCATGATTTAAAAAGTCCGCGAATACCCTTGATCTGTACATCAACAACCTTGTTTTTTCTTTCAACTATCTTTTGAATGTTAGGGGATACAGTCCCTTCAAACTCAAGCCCATAGTTACCCGCGTTCTTTATTTTGTGCAGGACTTCAGCTGATGATATTAATGTTTTGGTAGGTATGCATCCCCAGTTAAGACAGGTACCGCCGACTTCGCTTTCTTCTATGACCGAGACTTCAGCACCCAGCTGGGCAGCCCTTATAGCCGCAACATAACCGCCCGGCCCGGCCCCCAGCACTGAAATCTTCATTATTTAAGCTTGACCTCTTCTTCGAGATACTTCTCATATTCATCCGCATCCATCAAAGCAGCAATCTCAGATTTATCTTCCAGTTCTATGACCGCTATCCAGCCCTTGCCGTATGGTTCCTCATTGATTATTTCAGGGGAATCGATTAAATCTTCATTGAATTCCAGTATGGTACCGCTCAGCGGGCAGATAACTGATGAAGTCGCCTTTGTGGATTCAATCTGGGTAAGTTCCGTGCCGGCCTCGACAGTGGACTCCACTTCCGGAGCATCAACATAAACTATATCACCAAGCGATTCCTGCGCATAATCAGTAATCCCGATTCTTGCCTTATTGCCGGATATCTTTACCCAGGAATGTTCTTTATGATACTTCACATCATCAGGATACATCATTTCCCTCCTTGATAAATATTACTCACATTATTATATGTTATTTTACAGGTGTGAAATTCTAATCATAGAGAAAATATTTGTCAACAAACCAAATCAGTTATCAAACAATTTATCAATAAGCTTTTTTGATCCCGGATCCGTCCATTCCCTGAAGCCCATAAATCGTTGCTTAATAATCCCTTTACCGTCAATCAGATAAGATGTAGGCAGACCCGCAACGTTGTATAATGACATAGCGGTTCCGGTGCTGTCAGTCAGGACAATAAAATCGGCCGGCGTCTTCTTCAGAAAATCCGTGACTTTTGACGTCGACTGGTCTGTTGCGACTGAAAGGATGATAAGCCCCTTATCCTTATATAAGTTATAAAGTTCGTTAAGATGCGGACGTTCTCTTCTGCAGTACGGGCACCAGGTTGCCCAAAAATTCAGAAGGATCGGCTTCCCCTGAAAAGACGATAGAGCCATTTCTTTACCCGTCACATCTTTCAATGTAAAATCAGGGGCTTTGGCGCCTATGCTGCTGTCAAACAGCAAAGGATCAAATTCCTGGGAGTGCGCAGGACCCGGAAGTGATAAAAAAATAATCGTGCCGGTAATAAATAAAATTGCATATAACAAACTTGATCTTCTCATTTTATGATTCTGGCCTTTCTTTATATAGGTTAAGCAGCTTCTCAGTTCACTTGCCTAATTGTAAAGGAATTTTATCAAGTAATCAAGACCGCTTTCATGCTATTCTCCTATCTGTTTAGTGTCACGACCGTCAAAGTCTTCAATAATTACAAAATCTTAAGCGAACAGGACCCCGGTACCCTTTATTCACCCGGCCCACGAATAAGATTACGTAAGCGGTTCATCCCGGCGGGGACGATATCCAGCCTAATATAAATCGCTTCATACGCTTATATTTTGTTTCATCCCTGCGCCTCCAATAACCGCTGCAACTTCTATGATCGCAACGACAAGACGGCCCAATAATCCTTCATCGCTGTCGAAACAACCCATATCTTTACATGTAGTGATATACATCACGGAGCAATAGGTGATTATCTTTTTATCATTAGTTATGAAGGAGAGAAAATCAACCGTCAGTGGAGACTGCCGTACGAGGATAATTGCAGCATACCCGTTTTTTTCCGTTCTGCTTTTTATATGCTTAACAATTATTTTACCTGTGTCCCCGGTCTTCTCCGCTGCCGTGACGCTCTCCTGGACCACTCCGTCTACAAATATCGACGGCTCACCACTAACCGACCTGAGCGGTTATATAGTCTACTATGGGACAGAATCAGGCAATTATTCGAACAGCATTGACGTCGGCAACGTGACTTCCCACAACATAGACAGCCTCGCACCCGGCATTATCTATTATTTTGCGGTGACGTCATATGATACTACAGGCAATGAAAGTGATTATTCACGCGAGGCAAGCAAGTATGTGACAAACAATGATGTTTCACCGCCTGTCATATCAGGTGTTTATGCAGGCAACATAAAAAGCACGAGTGCAGACATAAACTGGTCAACAGACGAAGCGGCAGATACACAGGTTGAGTATGGGAGCACTCTTTCGTTTGGATATACTACTTCCGTTGATACATCTCTTGTTATAAGTCATACCCAAACTATCAGCGTTGCACCTTCAAAAAAATACTATTACCGCGTGCTCAGCCGCGACGCGTCAGGGAATCTTTCCGTGTCCGAAACATTCACATTTACAGCTGCGCCGCAGGCTGACCTTACTCCTCCGGAAATATACAACATTCAGATCACAAATATAACATCCTCATCGGCAACAATTACCTGGATGACCAATGAGGCTTCCACATCGCAGGTCGAATATGGATTCAACACCTCGTACGGAAATAAAACAGCCTATGATTCAAGCCTTGTTACCGTGCACTCCGTATATTTGACAGGGCTTTTCAACTATGCCACATACAACTTTAGGGTCATTTCACTCGATGCGGGGTACAATGAGGCGCTGTCTGCGAACAATTTTTTTACAACATCAAATACCGCCCCTGAAATACTCTCCTTCACCGCTACTCCCGTTAGTG
Source organism: Nitrospirota bacterium (assembly GCA_040756635.1). Taxonomy (GTDB): domain Bacteria; phylum Nitrospirota; class Thermodesulfovibrionia; order UBA6902; family UBA6902; genus UBA6902. Next base: position 2,601 of record JBFLYJ010000239.1, on the reverse strand, counting down.
CCTATACTTATGATGTCATAACATTTACAGCTGCAGTAACTGATCAGGATGGATTCATTGTCAGGCATGAATGGGATTTTGACGGTGATGGCAATTATGAAAGCGACACAGGCGCAGTTCCAAGCGCTTCTTACAGATATGCAAGCGCCGGTAATTATAACGCGAAACTGAGAGTTACCGACAACAGCGGAGCATCAACAATTTCCGCTGCCGAAACCATACTGATATCTCCCCCTGTCAGCCAGCCTCCGCTGACGCTGTATGTGACTGCTGAGCCCAGCTCAGGTACGGCACCCCTGTCAGTAATTTTCTATACTTCCTTGTCTGACCAAAATGCAAATGTAGTAAGTTATGAATGGGACCTGGATGGGAATGGAATCTATGACGCCAATACAACAACAAGCCCGATATCGAATACGTTTACCAGTGCAGGAACATATATAGTTAAGGTACGTGTAACCGACAGTTATGGAGCTACCTCTACCGGCGAAGCGACTGTGAAGGTCTATAATAGTACAAACGGTAAAAGAGGCAGCTCAACTTACAGCGGAGGTGTAGGGAAAAAGTCGCGCAAGTAAGATCCGCATTTATCTCGACCTTCGAATTCCCTGGCTGCTTACAGACATCGATACTAATCAGGATTCAGACACCATTAATCAACGCCTCTCTTTCATCACGTGACAGTAATTCATCATAAAAGACATTGCTCATTACAATTGATTATCATAATGCTCAGGATGCATAATATCTTCCGGAATCAACCAGAGGTAGCATTTTGGTGTATCACAAAAAATGTATATCAGATTTTTCCTCATTATACTCTTATGCTGCGCATTCGCTTCTGCTGATGCTGAAGGTAACGAGGTCGTCAGGGGCACGGTAATAAAGGTCATTGACGGAGACACCGTAATTGTAAGACCTTACAGCGGGAAATTATTAAAGTGCAGACTGTACGGTGTCGATGCACCTGAGATTCCTCATGACGGCAAACCCGGGGAACCGTACGGACGAGCCGCGGAAAGGGAATTAATCAATCTTGTTTTAAACAGCTCAGCTGAGATCACCCTCACCGGCGATTCATCATATGACCGGGAGATTTGCATTATCAGGAAGATGGGCGTTGACGTCAACCTTGAAATGATTAATCGTGGTTATGCCAGGGTATACCGAAAATTTCTTAAGGCGCCATATGCTTCCAGGTACATCGAAGCTGAAACAGAGGCCCGGAAGATGCGTCGCGGACTCTGGAGGCAGTCTCATACTCCGCAGCAGTAATATTTTCTAACTACCAAGAAATTGTACAACGAATTTTCAACTCGAATATGGTGCCGGAGGCGGGAGTTGAACCCGCACAGGGTTGCCCCTACCGGATTTTGAGTCCGGCGCGTCTGCCATTTCACCACTCCGGCGTTCTGAAGCGTTCAGCTATCAGCTCAAGAAAATCTTTGCTGAACTCTGAGGGCTGATAGACATTAGTATTATGCCATATTTAGTTTTATAAAATGAGTTATCGACCTGTCGTACGTACGCTCCTCTTTGGCGTTAAAAAAACAGGCCGGGAGCTCATTGTTCTTCCTGTGATAATGAAGGCATTCACAGCATTTGAATTTTCTTTCGCACGACCCGTACGTGCAGTTGCAATAGGGATTATTTTTTTCCATCTTGCATTCCATAAACGTAATCTCCCGTCTTTTGATTCAATTAAGATAAATTAACCCGTAAATATTATCAAGTATATACGGATTATACTTGCCCCTGCTTATTCACAAACCAAGGCAGGATGTATTTTATGAATAAAGTGGGTTAACTATCGTTCAAATATCGGGATTCGGCCTATGCCCTTCTGGTTAAAGTTTGATAGATATAGTACCGATATCTATGAGTAGATATATCTTGTAGTTACGCCATAGAGCGGACCATAAATATTTATGAAAAAAGGATAATATGTTTGTAATAGTAGGAATAGTAGTTGTGCTCTCTTCTGTAATCGGCGGATATCTCCTGGAAAAAGGAAATATTCACCTGCTTTTCCAGCCTGTCGAACTGCTTATTATCGGCGGAGCCGCAACGGGTGCCTTTTTTATCTCGTCGCCGTCAAAAGTGGTCGGTCTCGTTTCAAAAAATATCGCAAGGGTCCTTTCCGCCAAAGGCACAAGCAAGGAAGAATTTCTTGAAATCCTGGGTCTGCTGAACGGCATATTCACCAAGATGAGAAAAGAAGGCCTCATCGCTATCGAATCGGATATTGAAAAACCTGACCAGAGCCCGCTGTTTACAAAATACCCGAGCATCCTCAAGAACCACCATGGGGTGAATTTCATATGCGATAACCTCAAAGTAATTATCTCTGCCAACGTCACACCTTTTGAACTCGAAAATATCATGGACCTGGAGCTGGAGGCCCACCATCATGAAGCACTGATACCGTCCCACAGTATTTCGAAAGTCGCCGACGGACTCCCTGCACTCGGTATCGTTGCCGCGGTCCTCGGGGTTGTTCTTACGATGGCGAAAATTTCCGAACCTCCTGAAGTCCTCGGGCACAGCATCGGGGCCGCTCTTGTAGGGACCTTCCTTGGAGTTCTGCTGAGTTACGGTTTC
>JBFLYJ010000238.1:0-5464 GCA_040756635.1 Nitrospirota bacterium | reverse complement strand
AGGCGCAGGCCGCCATCGAGATAGACCCTGAAGTCGATACCATCCTTGAAATCGGGGGACAGGACTCGAAATACATCTCTATCAGGGACGGTATTATCGTGGACTTTGAAATGAACAAGGCCTGTGCCGCGGGCACTGGTTCGTTTCTGGAGGAACAGGCGGAGAAGCTCGATATTTCCGTCAAGAATGAGTTCGGCAGTCTCGCCTTTAATTCACAGCGTCCTTGCACCCTTGGTGAGAGGTGCACGGTCTTTATGGAGAATTCCCTTTTGTCGAAACAGCAGAGAGGCGCGCCGAAGGAGGACCTCGTCGCCGGACTGGCTTACTCGATTGTGCAGAACTATATCAACAGGGTCGTAGGGGACAGGAACATCGGTGAGAAGATATTCTTCCAGGGAGGCGTTGCCTTTAACAAATCGGTTGTGGCGGCCTTCGAGAATTACCTCGACAAAAACATTATCGTGCCGCCTCACCATGACGTTACCGGCGCTATCGGTATGGCGCTTATCGCGATGAAGCACATGGAGAAGCAGAACTCAGAACATAGAACTCAGAACACAGACATTTGTAGGGACGAGGCACTACCTCGCCCTTTAATATCCTCATTCAAAGGGTTTGATCTGTCTAAACGGAGCTATGAAATCAAGTCATTTGAATGCAAGGGATGCGACAACCTGTGTGAGATAAACAGGGTAAAGGTGGAAGGTGAAGAAGAGCCGCTTTTCTACGGGAGCAGGTGTGAAAAGTATGATGTGAAACGGAAGAAAAACGTGCGTGTCCCTGAAATGCCGAATCTCTTTAAGGAAAGAGAAAAACTGCTTTATCAGGCACACGGGGAATATAAAGAAAAATCCAAAACGCGGGAATCGAAAACCAGGGCGCGCATCGGCATCCCTATGCTGTTTTTTTTCCATGATCTCCTCCCGTACTGGAGCACCCTGCTTTGGGAACTCGGTTTTGAGGTGGAACTCTCAGGAGAGACCAGCAGGCAGATAATTAATAAAGGGGTGGAAAACATCCTTGCTGAAAGCTGTTTCCCGCATAAGGTCGCTCACGGGCATATTAAGGAATTAATCGACAGAAACGTTGACGCCGTCTTCCTGCCGAGCTTCATTAATTTTAACCAGGACAGCGAGAAGGTCCGGAGTTTCGCATGCCCGTATGCCCAGACAATGCCCTATATCGCAAGAATTATTTTCGGAGGGACCAGGTTTATCGTACCAATCATAAACCTGGAGCAGGGCGGTGATTATCTCGTCAAACAGCTATGCGACTCACTGAAGCCTTTTTCCATATCCAGGACCGCCGTCAGAAAGGCGATGATAAAGGCAGAGAGTGCGCAGGAGAAATTTAATTCAGCCGTCAAGAAACGCGGGGAGGAAATCCTCGGCAATATAAGCGAAAGGACCCTTGTAATAGTAGGCAGACCCTATAATGCATTTGACTCCGGGATTAACCTTGAGATCCCCAAGAAACTGGCTGCACTTGGGGTCTTCTCGATCCCGATGGATTACCTGCCTCTTGATACCGTGGACATTTCGGACAAATGGACGAACATGTACTGGAGATCAGGACAGAACATCCTGAGGGCCGCTGAAATTATCAGGGACCATCCGAAGCTTTTCGCCCTGTATATCGGTAATTTCTCCTGCGGTCCGGACTCTTTTATCCACAGATTTTTCTACAAGACAATGTCTAACAAGCCGTTCCTGCAGATCGAGATCGACGAACACAGCGCGGACGCCGGAGTCATCACGAGATGCGAGGCCTTTTTAGACAGCATCAGCAGCAGGAACGTTATCAATGTGAAGAAACCTGATCTCTCATCACGTGTTGTCCTCAGGAAGGGATCAAACGACAAGATAGTATATATCCCCCGCATGTCGGACCATGCGTTCGGTCTTGCCGCGGCTTTCAATGCCTGCGGTCTTAACGCGGAAGTCATGAACACGCCGGATGTCGAGACCGTCAAGATAGGCAGAAGATTTGTTTCCGGGAAAGAGTGTTATCCCTGCGCTATCACAACAGGCGACATGGTAAAGAAGGTGATGTCAGCCGGGTTTGATCCCGAGCGGTCCGTATTTTTTATGCCTTCAGGGGCCGGGCCGTGCCGATTCGGTCAGTATAACGTCCTCCACAGGCTGGTCCTTGATGAGATAGGTCTTCCCCACGTACCGATATACGCTCCCAATCAGGATGAGTCCTTCTATAGTGAACTCGGCATGGTCGGCAAGGATTTCTCTAAACAGGCGTGGAGGGGCATCATCGCCATAGAGCTTCTGCTTAAGTGCCTTCATGAGACTAGGCCTTATGAAATCAATCCGGGGGAAACGGACAGACTGTACAATGAGTATCTTTCAAAGGTCGGAAAAACACTCCGTAACGGAAACGGCACGATGCCCGATTTTTTCAGAGAGGTGCGGAGGTCTTTTTCAGAGGTACAGAAAAGTCAGGACGAAAAACCCCTTATAGGTGTAATAGGGGAAATATTTGTCAGGCATAATACCTTTGCGAATGAAAACATCATAAGAAAGATCGAGGCCCTCGGCGGCCGCGTATGGCTTGCGCCGGTTGAGGAATGGATATATTACGTGAACCTGACCGGCCTGCGTAAGTCCATGATCAGGATCAGGAGCAAGGGGTTGTCAAGAAAGTCGGTCAATGACATAATACGCACCATGATCACTAAACATGTCCAGCATAAAATCGAACATGAGTTCTCCAGGCCGTTTGAAGGTTTTTTAAAGACACTCAGGGAACCGACAACAAAAGAGATCCTGAAAAACGCCGCTCCTTATCTGCACGACTCCTTTGAAGGAGAGGCGATATTAAGCATGGGCAAATCGGTGGACTTTGTAAAAAAAGGCGCTTCTGGTATAATTAGTGCCATGCCTTTCGGCTGTATGCCGGGGACCATTGTGAGCGCCCTGCTGAAAGGGCTTAAACAGGACAAGGGCATCCCGTGTCTCAGTGTCGCGTATGACGGGGTCGAGGCCACGTGTTCGGACATTCAGCTTGAGGCATTTATGCACCAGGCAAATGAGTATAGCAGCAGAAGCTCTAAGCGGTGACCGCTTGTTTGCGGACAGGAACAAGTCTTTAATGACCGCTGAGAGCAATTTATAAAAGGAGGTACTTGGATGGGCAGTGTCGTAAAGTGGCGCAAGAAGAAGATGAGCAAGCACAAGCACAGAAAACTTCTTAAAAGAACCAAACACCAGAGAAGAAAATAGATAAGTCATAGCCTTATTAAATTTTCATTATAGATAAAAAGGGGCATCATCTTTCGCCCCTTTTTTCATGTGTTCCCGCAAGACCGGCGGAGTACTGCCCGGGATGAGAATACGGACTTCTATGAGTTCTTTTGCAAAATGTATGTAATCCGTTATTTTCAAAAGAAACTGCGGGACCATTAAAATCATCGTTCCACCGTATGAAAATTCTACTTGATAGAAATCGTCCAATGGTTTATATTATCTGCAACAAAAAACACATCATATTGTAGATTCGCAGATGAAGGTCACAATATTTAGTTGTAAAATCATTCCGCTGATTCAGAAGTTTTTTGGTGGCCGTAAGAAAAACAATCCATAATTTTGAAGATAAAGGAAGAGCATAATGCGCATTGAGAGATTGGAGTTAATAGGTTTTAAGTCCTTTGCCGACAAGACTGTCTTCAAGTTCCATGCAGGCACGACCGCCATTGTGGGTCCCAACGGCTGCGGCAAGAGCAACATCGTCGACGCCTTTAAGTGGGTGCTGGGAGAGCAGAGCGCCAAGAGTTTGCGCGGCGGCAGCATGGAGGACGTCATATTTGCAGGATCTGCCTCAAAAAAGACAAAAGGGATGGCAGAGGTCACGCTCATCCTTTCCGATATCATAAGAAAGCCCATGAACGGCCAGGACGGCGAAGAAACGAAGCTGCCGAGTGAAATCTCGGTAACGCGCCGTCTCTTCCGCTCCGGCGAGAGCGAGTATCTGATGAACAAGGTCCCGTGCAGGCTCAAGGACATAAAGAACATGTTCCTCGATACAGGACTGGAACTCAAGGCCTATTCCATACTTGAGCAGGGCCGGATTGGCGATATAGTCAATTCCAAGCCGCTGGACCGCAGATTTCTCATAGAAGAAGTGGCGGGGGTAATGAAGTATAAAGTCAGAAAGCAGGAGGCGATGAGCAAGCTTGATTCCTCCAAGTCAAACCTCCAGAGACTGCAGGACATTATCGCCGAAGTCAAACGGCAGATAAATACCATAGACAGGCATGCCAGAAAAGCGGAAAAGTACAAGAAGCTCTTTGAAGAAATTAAGGACATCGAGGTCCGTACCGCCAAGAGAGACCTGAAGGCGTTTAATGAAGAAATAGCGGGCCTGATATCATCTGAAGAGTCGCTCAAGTTATGTGTGGGAGAGGTTGCCGTTAATTTCCATTCAATGGAGGCCCTGATCGAGGAAAAGAAACGCCTGTGCATCGAAAATGAAAGGGCACTTGCGGAGATCAGAAACAGACTCTATGCGCTGGAGAAGGAGTCCATGGAAGATGAAGGGAAGATAGCCCTGCTTAAGAGCGACTGCGAAAACCTCAAGGAAAGAAACGGGCATCTTCTCAGACAGAGCAATGACCTGACCATTGAGAAGGAGACGACACTCGAATCCATCAAGGAAATCGAAAACAGCGCGGTTGAAATGGGAGGGGACATTTCCCGGCTTGAGGCGATCCTGGATGAGAGAAAGGAAATATTCTCTGCGGCCGAGAGCGGGATAGCGGAGGTGGAAAGTGAACTGGAGCAGGAGAGAAGGAACCTTTATACAAAAGCTGAAGAGCTGAGCAATATCAAGAACGAGATTAGTCATATCTCTCTGAATATGGAAAATATTACCAGGAAGACCGACAGGAGTTCTCAGGAAATAAATTCTGTTCAGGACAGCATGTCATCCATCCTACTGGCTATCGAACAGACTATAAATGAAGATGCTGTTTTTGAAAAAGAACTGCAGGAGACGAAGCAGGCAAAAGAAGGGCTCGTCGCTAAACTGAAAGATAAAAAAACAGAGCTTTCATCAAGCGAGGAGTTTCTGTACAGGGAGAGAGAATCTCTCGCCGGGCTGAATTCCAGGCTGGAGTCTCTGGTGGAACTCGACAGGGGCCAGATGGCCTCCCTTGATGAAAACATCAGGACCCTCTGTCAGGTGGCCGATATTATCGAGACCCCCAGTGAATACGAGGCCGCCTTTGAGGCGATCCTCGGGGACAAACTGGGCGCCAGCATAGTTGAGAACAGGGAAGAGATATCCAGGGCGCTCGGCCATATTAAAGAGCAGAACGCAAAGCGCAGCGGGTTCATCGCGGTCAATCCCGTGAGAGGAGAATTCAGCCCCCCATCGCATTATCCCCTGTCGCAAAATGGGGTCATCGGCGAGGCCGTAAAATTTGTTTCCGTAAAAGCGGGATATGAGAAAGTAG
>JBFLYJ010000237.1:0-5526 GCA_040756635.1 Nitrospirota bacterium | reverse complement strand
TTATCGCGCCGATCCGGATTGAGGCCCGAATAAGCGCGCCCGTCTTGTGGGTGTGAATATATACAAGGTCCTTTTTCCCTGCCTTTGTACCCTCAAGCATCAGGTCCACTGTCTGTCCTCCGACCATACCGTCGGGTCCGGCCCCGTGCGACAATTCCCTGATCACCTTTATTAACGCGGCAGGGTCAGCTTTTGTGTTTGAAATAATATTAAAGGCATCGGTCAGCAGTCCGTCCCCTGCCAGAATCGCCGTTCCCTCACCGAAGACCTTGTGCGTGGTCGGCTTGTTCCTCCTGAAATCGTCATCGTCCATTGCCGGGAGGTCATCATGAATGAGCGAGTATGTGTGAATCAGTTCAAGAGACGCAGCCACAGGGACGATATTTTTTGATCTGCCGCCCGCAGCCTCATAAGCGGCAACAGCCAGTATGGGCCTGACCCTTTTACCCCCGGCCATAAGCGCGTAATCCATAGCTGCAGACAGCTTCAATGGACAGTCCCTATCCTTCTTCTTGGACGCTATATAATTCCCAAGGAAATCATCTATCGTTTTTTTCTTCTTCTTTAAATAAAGCTTAAGGTCCATGATCACCAAACCCGTATCAGCTTATAAACTCTTTATGCTAGCCATTACCGCAGCTGTTAAACGGAAAACCGGTCTTCTTTCTCTGGATTCCGGATTTACCGGAATGAAAAAGCAGCTACATATAATCAAACGTATCAGGGAATAAATGTGCGATCGATTATTAAATATTTATCGCCCTCTAGTATACAAAATCTTCCCGCCTTTTGCGATTATCAGGGCAGGATGTAATGAGAAAATGATATATTATGGCAACAAAGAGCAAACATCGTCGGATTTGAACTGAAGTTTACATACTTCATCAGCACCAGAAATATTCCGGAAAGGACAGTAGCTCATGACTCTCGGGAATTTACTGTCTGAAAATGCGGGACGGTATTCAAACAGGACCTTTATCAGGTTTGAAGGAAGAAAGCTGTCGTATTCTGAAACCGACCGGCTTGTAAGCCTCTGCGCCGGCGGTCTCAGTTCCATCGGACTGCAGGTGCAGGGACGGGTCGCCATTCTGATGGAGAACTGTCCTGAATATATAATCTCCTATTTTGGAATACTAAGGGCAGGCTGTATTACCATTCCGATTAATACCTTTCTGACGCCGGAAGAGATATCATATATTCTCCGGGATTCAGGCGCCAAATTTCTTATCTACAGTGACTGCTTTACCCCTCATATCGAAAAGATCAAGGGCGATGTACAGGGACTGACGGCGCTAAAATTTGATGAGATCCCAAGAGAGGAACCCGGTACTTCCCTGGTCTACGGCAGTGATGTCGCGGTGTTCCTCTATACGTCCGGGACCACGGGATTTCCGAAAGGGGCCATGCTCACACACTCAAACCTGATCTCAAACGCCAGGGCTTCAGCGGAGGCGTTGCAGGTTTCTTACCGTGACAGGTTTCTTTTGTTTCTGCCGTTGTTCCACTCATTTGCGTTTACAGCCTGTGTTCTCGTACCTGTATGCTCAGGCGCAAGTATTGTTCTGCTTAAATCGGTGAAACCATTTTCAAATGTCATTAAAAGCATTATCCGGTACAGGATAACTTTATTCGCCGGAGTGCCGACAATATATAACATTCTCGCCAGCAAGAGGATATCTTTCATGATGAGATTTCTGTTGAGACTTCTTCTTAACATCAGGGCCTGTATATCAGGGGCCGCGGCCCTGCCCGCAGACACGCTTCACACGTTTGAGACGCGTTTTAAAGTGCCCCTGATTGAGGGTTACGGACTCACTGAAGCATCACCGGTTGTCGCCGTGAACCCGTTAGATCGAATTCGAAAGCCCTCATCCGTAGGTCTTCCGGTGCAGGGAGTGGAGGTCGCGGTAATCAGAGAAGACGGAAACAAAGTACCCGCCGGAGAGGTCGGCGAGCTTATTGTAAAAGGGCCAAATGTAATGAAGGGCTATTTTAACAAGGAAGAGGAGACCTGGACTGTATTGAGAGACGGCTGGCTTCATACCGGAGATATGGCCAAAATCGATGAAGATGGATATATATTTATTGTCGACAGGAAGAAAGACATGATCATCGTCGATGGAATGAATATTTATCCTCGTGAGGTGGAAGAATTAATACTGCGGCACGATTCGGTTGAAGAATGCGCGATGGTCGGATTGCCTGACGGAAGGGGATCTGAAACCCCTCTGCTTTATGTAAAGAAGAAAGAAGGCGCCGATGTTGAGGAAAATGACATCCGGGATGCCCTTAAAGGGCACATAGCATCTTACAAGATTCCCAGAAAAATTATTTTCATCGATGAATTTCCCAGAACCGCAACCGGAAAAATAAAAAAGACGGAATTAAGAAAGCGGGAAGTTTGAAGTTCTTAATGTCTTTGGGATAACATAGAAGGCATGAAAGCGATAATTCTCAGCGGAGGGAAAGGAACGCGTCTGAGGCCGCTTACCTATTCCGGCGCAAAACAGCTTGTGCCTGTGGCCAATAAGCCGATACTTTTTTATTGTATAGACAATATCGTACAGGCCGGCATAAAAGACGTCGGTATCATCATATCACCTGAAACCGGCGAGGAAATAAAGAACGCTGTCGGCGACGGAAGCCGGTGGGGCATTTCTATTGAATATATTCTTCAGGATGTTCCCGGCGGACTCGCTCACGCCATTAAAACAGCCAGAGGTTTTCTGGCTGATTCTTCATTCGTAATGTACCTGGGAGATAACCTGATAGGTACCAGGATCGACACCTTTGTAAAGGAGTTCAACGATAATTCACCCGAGGCCCTTATTCTGCTTAAAGAAGTGGAAAACCCGAAGCAGTTCGGCGTCGCGGATGTCACTAAAGAGGGAAAGGTCCTGAGGCTTGTCGAAAAACCTGATGTACCGCCCTCGAACCTGGCACTTGTCGGCATATATATTTTTGCTCCGAAAATACATGAAGCTATTGACAGGATACGTCCTTCCAGGAGAGGAGAGCTCGAAATAACCGACGCTATCCAGGAGCTGATAAATATGGGCTGCAATGTGAAGAGTTTTATCCTTGATATGTGGTGGCTCGATACAGGGAAGAAAGATGATATGCTTACGGCGAATGTGATCGTTCTTGATGAATGGCTCAAGGCAGGCAATGATGCTGATGTGGATGATAAAAGCAACATACTCGGCCGCGTCTCTATAGGCAGGGGTTCCGTTGTCAGAGAAAGCAAAATACGCGGGCCAGTTGTGATCGGTGAAAATACCATTATCGAGAATTCTTTTATAGGCCCATATACTAGCATCGGTAAGGGGGTCAAAGTCGTAAAGTCCTCCGTTGAGCATTCTGTAATAATGGACGGAAGTGAATTGAGAGAAATTGAAAGGCTTGAAGAAAGTCTTATCGGGCGGAATGTCAAAATTTACAGAAACAACAAAATGCATAAGGCCTTGAGGCTTATGATAGGCGATGATTCTGTGGTGGAGGTGTAAATGGAGGGAGTGGAGGTAAAGGAATTAAATCTTTATAAAGACAATAGGGGCTGGCTCGGAGAGATATTAAGAGATGATGAATCTGAACTGAAGCCAACTATGTCTTACTTGTCTATGACTAACCCGGGGCTGGTCAGGGGTCCCCATGAACATAGGGAGCAGACTGACTGTTTCTGTTTTATTGGCAAGTTCAAACTTTATTTATGGGACAACAGGAAAGAGTCCGCAACATACAAAAAACATCAGATTTTCGAGACTTCATATAATCCCATCATAGCCATCGTCCCTCCAGGCATTGTACATGCGTATAAAAATATTGACCGAAGAGAAGGTTTTGTTATAAATATGCCTGACAAACTGTACAAAGGCTGGGGAAAAGCTGAAGAGGTCGATGAAATAAGATATGAGAATGACCCGGAATCTCCATTCAAAATAGAGGACTGACAATGAAACTGTTAGTAACCGGCGGTGCAGGCTTTATAGCATCCAATTACATCAGATACGTGCTCTCGGCACATCCCGATTACCGGGTCATTAACCTGGACAAGCTTACCTACGCTGGAAATCTTGAAAATCTTAAGGATATGGAGGCCTCTGACAGATATACCTTTATCAAGGGGGATATTTGCGACGGAGTATTGCTGAAGGAGACGGAATTCGATGCCATTATTAATTTCGCAGCCGAGAGCCATGTTGACAGAAGCATTCTCGATGCGCAACCTTTTTTGCAGACAAATGTCATGGGCACCTGTAATCTTCTGGAAATCGCAAGAGAGAGAGGATGCGTGTTCTTGCACGTCTCGACGGACGAAGTATACGGATCGACTCCGGAAGGGGCATTCAACGAAGCCTCACCGCTGCTGCCCAACAGCCCCTATGCAGCAAGCAAAGCCTCTTCGGACCTGATGGTCAGGTCATACGTCGAAACCCACAGTCTTAATGCCATGATTACACGGTGTTCAAATAATTACGGGCCCTATCAGTTCCCCGAGAAGCTCATCCCGCTTGTTATTTTAAACGCCTTAAACAGAAAGCCGATACCCGTATATGGGGACGGCATGAATATCAGGGACTGGATATACGTAAGGGACCACTGCAGGGCAGTTGACGCGGTTTTTCATAAGGGGGCCGCAGGGGGAATATACAATATCGGATCGAGAAATGAGCAGGCGAATATTAAAATCGTAAAGCTCATCCTGAGGAAGGTGGCCGAGAGGCTCGGCCTTGAGGAAAACGCGCTGACAGATCTGATAACTTTTGTGAAGGACAGGAAAGGACACGACAGAAGATATGCCATAGACCCCGCAAAAATAGAGCGGGAAACGGGGTGGAGACCTGAGACGGAATTCGAAGACGGCATCTCAAAAACCATTGAATGGTATATGACTAATGAACAATGGTGGCAGAGAATTCTGTCCGGGAATTATATGGAATACTATAACACCCAGTATGGAGAAAGGCTGAAGACTTGAAAATCGCATTGACCGGATCAGACGGAATGCTCGGCAGTGATATATGCAGTGTTTTTTCGGATGTAGAACTGACGGCATTTACCTTCAACGATTTTGATATTACCGATCTCGATGCATCTGTTGCGGCAATCAGAAAAATCAATCCTGACTATTTAATACACGCTGCTGCTTACACAAACGTCGATGGAAGCGAGCAGTCCCCTGACAAGGCGTATCTTGTAAACGGCATCGGTGCAAGAAACATAACTATGGCCTGCGAGGAGACTTCTTGTCCTATAATTTATATCAGCTCCGATTATGTTTTTGACGGGACAAAACAGGAGCCCTATAACGAATGGGACCGGCCGAACCCCATAAATCAGTACGGCCTGTCTAAACTTCTTGGCGAGAGGTACGTGTCTTCCCTGACAAACAGGTTTTATATCGTAAGGACTTCATGGCTCTTCGGCAAGAAAGGCAAGAACTTTGTGGACACGATATCCAGACTTCTTGAAGAGAAAAATGAGATACACGTCGTAAATGATCAGGTAGGATCTCCGACCTATACA
>JBFLYJ010000236.1:0-5575 GCA_040756635.1 Nitrospirota bacterium | reverse complement strand
AAAGGCCATGATAAACCCGCCGACAATGAATATCATCATCATGAGGTTTGCGGCCACGTGATTGCGGGCCATCCATTTTATCGGGGTCTTCACTTATTTAATGATCTCCTTTTCCGACATTAAATTAACACTGCGGCTGCATTAAATTGTTGATACCAGGCGCCGAAATTGACCGCAGCCAGGCCGCTCGCCTGATTTATGCAACATTAAGGTTAATCACTTCATCACCCTTAACTTCATTCCATCGGCCGCGCCCGAGACAGTTGACAGCACCAGCATATCACCGCTCGAAAGGCCCTCAGTGACAATGACGGACTCCTTTTCCATGCGGACCGGGACCACATGTTTTATCTTCATTTTATTCTCCTTGTCCATTGTCCATATCGTGGAGTTGTCCCTGAACGCGGTCCTCGGAATCACAAACACATTGTTGAGCGGCCTGCCTTTAATGCTGACCTCGACAAAGGTGCCCAACGCGAGTGCCGGACGGTCGGAAGACGTTCCTTTTGATAATCCGTACGGGTCGGCAATCTGCACTACGATCTGCATCATCCGGGTCTTTGGATCGACCTCTCCGGACGTGCGCACCACATGTCCATGCCATTTATGAGATGTCCCTTCCGCGGTCATGCTGACGACTGCGGGCGGCCCGACAGGATTGTCTTTCCCTTCAGGCACATCGATCCATCTCAGATCGTCAAGAGATATGGGCACGTTGATCTCTGCTGAGTCCGTGCCGGCAAGAACGGCGACACTGCTTCCCGCCCTTATGTATTGTCCCTGATCGATATTTTCAGAGCGAACCTTGCAGTTAAACGGGGCGCGGACCTTCGTACGCTCAAGATCAAGCCGGGCCTGTTCCACCCCTGCTTCAGCCGATGCGAGCGCGGCCTTCGCGTTATTCAGCTGGGGCACGAAAAGCACAAGGGGGTTAGGGTCGCTTTTATCACCACTGCTCATCCGCTCCCACTCCGCACGAGCGATGCCGGCCTGGCTTTCGACGGTCGCCAGATCATACGCGGCCTTCGCCCTTGCGGCCCTGGCCTTTTCGAGCGCGAGCACATAGTCCGTTTCTTCAATTTCAAAAAGTATTTCATCCGTTACGAAGAAGCCGCCAACAACGAGGTCCGGGGAAACTCCGGTCACACGACCGCTGATCTGCGGGACCACGGAAATTTCCTGCGACGCATGGACGGTCCCGTTGCCTTTTATAACGATATCGATATTCTCCTGTTTAACTTCGCGGACACTGACGAGTATGCCGGGGTCTTCCCGGGTTTCCTTCACCGGCTCGGGACGGATCGCGATCAGGATCTTCATAATCAGCACCCCTGACAAGATGATGACGATCGGGACAATAATCTTTAAGAATGTCTTCTTTTTGCTCATTTTGTATTTTCCCCTGTATTTTTATATTTCATGTATTGTTCCATGACCTGGTCACTCCAGTCGCCGCCGAGCGCGCGCGCAAGCTGTATTTGGTCAGAGATCAGCTGACGTTTTGCCGCAAGCAGACTGCTCTTTGCGTTAAAGTGCCGCAGCTGTTCGGTAAGTACGGGCAAGTAATCGGTCAGGCCCTGCATATAACGGTCAAGAGAGAGACGGAGAGAACTCTCAGAGGCGGACACGGTCTCATCAAGCATCCTTAGCCTCTGCTCTGAAGCGCTGATGCGGGAGAGTGCGTCTTCGACTTCCTGAAACGCGGTAATAACGGTCTTGTGATATGAGGCAAGATACTCCCTTACGACAGACTCCGACCTCGCGACTTCAGCCTTTCTCCTTCCGGAATCAATGACAGGTTGAACGGCCTGGAGCAGAACATTCCATAAAATGTTTGGTGAATCAAGGACAGACCTGACTTCATCGCTGGCGCCCCCGTATCTCCCCACGAGACTGAAAGAGGGGAACCTGTCGGCTACGGCGGCAGCCACCCTGCTGTCTGCGGCGCGGAGCCGCAAAAGGCCGGATTTGAGGTCCGGACGGTCTGTCAGCAGCTGCGAAGGCAGTCCCGCTCCGAAAGAAGGGGCTGCTGTTAAATTACCGAAATTTTCACCTGTCTTCCGGTCAGGAAAACGTCCGGTCATAACGGCCAGCGCGTTGCGCGTTACGGCCAGATTAGATTCAAAGACGGGTCTCTGCGCCCTTGCTGATGCCAGGTTCTGGCGCGACTGATATACATCGACGGCCGGGACGAGACCTCCGCGGTACCGGCTCTCAACCATGTCGAGAGTGTCCTTAAATGAAGCGATAGTCTCGTCTGAAAGCGCAAGCTGGGCCTGCTGTTCCGCGGCGAGAAAGTACAGGTCCGCAATCTGTGCCGAAATGCTTATGAACAATGCCTTGAGACTTTCCTCTGAGGCGATAGCATCCAGCCGCGCTGCATCAGTCCTTGACGACAATTTTCCCCAGAGGTCAATTTCATAACTTGCTGCAGCAGACAGTGAGAACGTGTCGGAAGTTGTCATCCCGTATAATCCGGACTGTCGTGTCTTGCCGCCGGCCCCTTCAATATTCAACACCGGCCATCTTGAAGCGTCAGTAATATTGACAATTGCCCGTGACTGCATCAGACGTTCGTACGCCTGGGCGATATCGAGGTTGTATCGGAAGGCCTCTTCAGTCAGACGGTTAAGCGTGTCGTCTCCGAACTGTTCCCACCATCTGCCAGCCGGGGCAGAGTAAGCCGGGGCCGTCATCGAATACGAAGGAGGGACACCGACAGGAGACCCGGAAATCCGGCCGCGATAGGGGGCACAACCGGAAATGAACATTATCGCAAGAAATACGAAGATCATTTTTGGGAGAGTAACAGGTGTTGCAGGAATATGCTTTATCATGCTTTCATCCCCGCAGTTACGTAAGAAAGTATCAGATCGAGCAAAGTCCTGGCGTCCAGAGTTTTCATCTCTCTGGCTTCCGATTTGATATTTCCGTAAATATGCATCGTGTGAAAAAGCGCACCAAGCGTGAAATGAAGCCGCCAGAAAAGCAGGTCCCGCGGGTAGTCCGGAAGCGCCTCGCAGGTGACGTCATGCAATAAATGGAAGAGGGGTTTCATGTAACGGATAAAAACATCCCGGACGGTGTCATCAGGGTCGGACATTGACCTGCCGATAAAGGTGATAAAATGTTCAGCATCGGGATTTGATTCCTTAAAGAAAAGCGTGGGTTCAATAAATGCGAGAAGTACCCGGCTGATTTCGGGTTTCTTCCCTTTTTCAACAGCTGCCGCCCTGACATCTTCCAGCCTTTTTTTGCGGACACTATTAAGCGGCAGGAGCCTTCGTCTGATCACATCTTCAACAAGCTTTTTCTTGGAACCGAAATGATAGTTGACCGCGGCAAGGTTTACACCGGCCATAGCCGTAATTTCACGCATCGAAGTGCCGCGGAATCCCTTTTCGGCAAAGAGATATTCGGCCGAGTCAAGAATGAGGCGTTTCGTGTCGGTCTGAGGCGGAACGGTCTTCTTCATACAGATGATTAAAACACTTGTTTGAATTAAATGTCAAGCAGAAATATTAACGCCTGTCAATCCGCCGGATAATCTTTCCATACCCCGTCAGTGAGCATCTGATTGGGGCGGAAATGTATCTTGTAAGACATCTTTGGGTTCTCTCCGATATAAAATCCGAGGTAATAATATTTTTTACCCATGGCGGAGGCGAGTGATATTTCCCGGAGGATGCTGAATACCCCGGGCCTTCTGTCGAGACAGGAGGTGTCGTAATAAAAATAGTTTGATGAGAGTGAATCGTGCGCCGCGTCGACGATCCCGACAGCGATCAATCTGTCCCCGGAGAAGTAATTCATTTCAATTGTGTCCGGATATCCGTAATGAATGTTCAAGAGGACATCCACGGCGTTTCCAGGTGAGTCCGCATTATCTGCCGGGTGCTTGGAGTTTACATAGCTTTCGTAGAGCGCTAATTTTTCCTGTGTAATATGCGGGTGAGAAAGAATTTCCACCCGGATATCTTCGTTCATCCTCAGCGACCTTCTTTGACTGCGGCTGGCCCTGAACTTTGCGGTCTCAAGCCGGACCGGCAGACAGGAGAAACAATTTTCGCAAACGTTCCGGTAGAATATCGGGCCGAGGCGCCTGTATCCCCCGGAAAGAAACGTGTGGAAGTCTTTATTTCCATTATGCCCGGGAACCACATATTCGATAGTGGATAACCTCCCGTCATTAAAATAAGGGCATATTGATGTGCTCTGATGAGAAACAGGTGGCTCCATCTTTTGCTTCATAGTCTACTATATCAAATTACAGGTCTGATTCAGGAGAGTGCCCCTTAATGCTGCATAAATTAAGGAGAGTAATTAATTCAGCTAAAATGTGACAGAATGCTATAACAGCATTGCCGCCTGCTCAGCCAGCGCGGAGCGGGCGCTGTGCTTGAGGTTTAAATAACAGAAATTTTCCTCATCAATAAAACGTTTGATAAGAAACGCGAGCCCGTTTGACGCGGAGTCGAGGTAGGGGGAGTCGATCTGCTCGAGGTCACCGGTGAAGATGACCTTGGTCCCCTCTCCGCAGCGCGTGATAATGGTTTTGACGTCCAGTGGCCTGAGGTTCTGCGCCTCGTCAATGATCAGGTAGCGCCTCGGAAGGCTTCTTCCCCTTATGTATGTCAACGGTTCTATATGCACAAGCCCGGACTCTACAAGGTAATCGGAACTCCTGTAGTTGGTTGTCTTCTCCTCCATCAATTCATCGGACGTACCGACTATTACGTCGAGATTGTCGTATATCGGCTGCATCCATGGGTGGAGCTTTTCTTTAATGTCCCCGGGGAGGAACCCGATATCGTTTCCAAGCGGTACAATAGGACGGGCCACCATGACCTGTTCGTATGTTTTTTGCTGGTCCGCGGCTATCTTCTTCGTGCAGAAATGCAGACCTGCGGCCACAGCGAGAAGCGTTTTGCCTGTCCCTGCCCGTCCGGTGAGAGCGACGACGTTTATATTCGTGGAGAGCAGCGCGTCGATGGCGCACTCCTGGTCCAGGTTTTTCGGAGCAATATGCATAACGGACCGCTGTCTCCTGATGAGTTCCATTCTGTCTTCCCCGTAGACCCTGAATATCTTGTCCCCTGACTTCAGGTATTTAACCGACTTGATGCCGTTTATTTCGGCACTGTCCTCAAGGATGTTGCCGTATTTCTGGAACACGGTGGTCTTGTCCTTTAAATAATCCTGCGTTACGAGCCTCAGCGCATCGGCCTTGATCCTTACTGACGTGTCCTTCGATACCAGAATTACCGGGCTGGAATTGCTATCGTTGACAGAGAGAGAAACAGCGGTGGATATTATTTTATTGTCATTTGAATGTTTCTCGAGGTGCCTGTTCTCTTCGATTACAACACGCAGAAGACCTCCGCTGGGCAGTTCGACCCCCGTGGCAAGCTGGCCCATCTGTCTGAACGAATCGATGAGTCTCAGGGCATGCCGTGCTGAATACGGGATCTCGCCGTTGCCCCTTTTTAATTTGTCGAGCTCTTCAATGACGGTAATAGGCAGTACGACATCGTTGTCCGCAAAGTTAAGACAGGCCTCAGGATCGTGTATCAGA
>JBFLYJ010000235.1:0-5692 GCA_040756635.1 Nitrospirota bacterium | reverse complement strand
TCATTATCTACACGCATATTAAAATGTAACCCCATGGAGAGGATCAGCTCTTTTATCTCGTTCAGGGACTTGCGTCCGAAATTCTTTGTCCTCAGCATTTCCTGCTCGGTTTTTTGCACCAGGTCGGCCAGTGTACGGATGTTCGCGTTTTTCAGGCAGTTATACGAACGCACCGACAGCTCCAGCTCTTCCACGCTCTTAAGAAGGTTCTCATTGACCTCGGCAGGTTCATCATCATAAAAATCATCACTGTATCCCGGCGTCTGTTCTGTATTTTCAGAAGGTACCGGCGCCTCCTCTTTAGCACTCTCTCCATCAAGTGAGAAAAGCGACAAGTGCTCCTTAAGAATGTTCGCGGCCTGCGATACAGCCTCTTTAGGACTTATACTCCCGTCCGTACTTATCTCCATGATAAGCTTGTCATAATCCGTAGAACGTCCAACTCGCGCGCCTTCCACCCAGAAATTGACTTTTCTGATAGGAGTGAATATTGAATCGATAGCGATGGTATCTATGGTCTGGTCCTCATTCTTGTTCGAGTCGGCCGTGATATATCCCTTGCCTTTTGCCACGGTCAGATCCATGGAAAAATCAGCGTCCTTCCCCAATGTCAAGATATGCAGATCAGGGGAAAGGACCTCGACCTGGTCTCCAACTATGTCTTTCCCGGTCACTGTAGCCGGGCCTTTAACATTAACTGATATTACCTTCGGTTCATCGGAATGAAGCTTGAACCTGAGCTGCTTTACATTGAGTATAATGTCCACCACATCTTCCTTGACCCCCGGTATGGTGGAGAATTCATGCAGTACTCCCGGGATCCTGATCGAGGTCACGGCAGCGCCTTCAATGGAGGACAGCATGACCCTCCTTAAGGCATTGCCTATCGTGGTCCCATAACCTCTTTCATAAGCTTCTACGTTGAGCTTACCGTATGTATTTGTCAGGCTTTCAGAATCGAAACTGATGTTTTCAGGTAACTGAAAGCCTTTCTTCCTAAGATCCATTAAGCCTCCTTGTATGATTATACAGTTTCTTTTTCATCTGTTTAATCTCTCTTTGATCAATTAAAGTGATCTGTTCTATTTTGAATATAATTCCACTATCAGCTGCTCCTGCACCGGCAGTTCGATTTCATCTCTCGACGGATAATGGAGTATTTTGCCTTTAAGCTCGGTGACGTCCATTTCCAGCCATGCAGGCAGTCCCCTGTGTTCCATCTTGGCGATATTTTCCTCGATGGTCACTATTTTCCTGCTCGCCTCTGTAAGTCCTATTACATCACCCTGACGGACCAGTTTTGAAGGGATGTTGACCCTGCGGCCGTTGACGGTCACGTGGCCGTGCAATACCAGCTGTCTCGCCTGTCTTCTGTTTGAAGCGAATCCCAGACGATACACCACATTATCAAGTCTGCACTCAAGCAGCTGTAGAAGGTAGCTGCCTGTAATGCCCTTTTTCCTGTCCGCCATATAAAAATATCTTTTGAACTGTTTCTCGAGCACCCCGTATGTTTCTTTGGCTTTCTGTTTTTCCCTCAGCTGAAGCGCGTAATCAGAAAGCTTCCTTCTTCTCTGGCCATGCTGGCCGGGCGCATATTTCCGTCTTTCAACGGCACATTTATCCGTATAGCATCTGTCTCCCTTAAGAAACAGCTTTTCGCTCTCTCTTCTGCACAACCTGCACAATGCGTCTCTGTATCTTGCCACTATACTCTTCTCCTTTTCGGGGGTTTCGTGCCGTTATGTGGAACGGGCGTCACATCCTTAATAAGATTGATCTCAAGGCCTGCCGCCTGAAGCGCCCTGATCGCCGATTCCCTGCCGGCTCCCGGCCCTTTAACATACACATCAATCTGGCGCATCCCAAAAGTCATTGCCTTTTTCGCAACTACATCAGCGGCAATCTGCGCGGCATAAGGCGTTCCCTTGCGGGAACCTTTGAACCCCTGCGCCCCCGCCGAAGACCAGGATACTACATTCCCGTTCTGGTCGGCTATTGTAATAATTGTATTATTAAATGTGGCCTGAATGTATGCCTCTCCTGAATGTACTACCTTCTTTTCTTTTTTTCCGCCTTTTCTTTTCTTCTGTGCCATTACTTGTTTTATCCCTTCTTCTTCATGCTACCGATAGCTTTACGGGGACCCTTACGGGTACGGGCGTTTGTCTTTGTTCTCTGCCCCCTGGAAGGCAGTCTTGACCTGTGCCTGAGTCCTCTATAGCTGCCGATGTCCTGAAGTCTTTTTATATTCATGGAAATTTCACGTCTCAAGTCCCCTTCCACTTTTATATCCCGGTCTATAACTGTCCTGATCTTCAGGCCTTCCTCATCAGTCAGGTCCTTTGACTTTTTGTTGGGGTCGATCCCTGTTTCCTGTAATATCTTTTTCGAAACCGTTCTGCCGATGCCGAATATCCTGGTCAAACTGATTTCTACACGTTCATTTCTTGGTAAATCAATGCCTGCGATTCTCACTTTATGATACCTCTCTTATCCCTGTCTTTGTTTGTGCTTGGGGTTGCTGCAAATGACCCTGACTACCCCTTCTCTCTTGATTATCTTGCATTTTGAACAAATAGGTTTTACTGATGAACGCACTTTCATTTACTTCTCCGTTTTCCGTGTTATTAGGCGGTCCGGGGCTTTCCTTTATCCACTCCCGGTATCCGTTTTCATAACTATTTTATTTAAATCTGTAAGTTATCCTTCCCTTGGTAAGGTCATAAGGTGAAAGCTCAATAGTGACCTTGTCCCCGGGCAATATTTTTATAAAATGCATACGCATCTTGCCGGAAACATACGCAAGGATCCGCTGCCCGTTCTCCAGTTCAACTCTGAACATTGCGTTGGGCAAATTCTCAAGAATAGTTCCCTGAACTTCAATCGCCTCTTCTTTTGGCATAATAGAACTAACAATTATAATTACTCGTCATAATTTAGTCAATATATCAAGTCCATTTTTTGTGATAGCCACAGTATGCTCAAAATGCGCGGATAAACTCCTGTCTTTTGTTACAGCAGTCCACCCGTCATTCAATATTATTACTTCCCAGCTGCCGGCATTTACCATCGGTTCAATGGCCAGCGTCATCCCCGGTCTCAGTTCCGGGCCTTCCCCCGGCTTACCGAAATTAGGGATCTGGGGTTCCTCATGAAGTTCCCGGCCTATACCATGGCCTACAAAGCTTCTTACTACTGAAAAACCTTCCGCCTCAACACATCCCTGAACCGCGGACGAAATATCTGACAGCCTGCTGCCCGCAACCGCCTTGCTCAAACCGGCTTCCAGCGCCTTTTCTGTAACACTTATCAGTTTCATGGCCTGGCTGCCGACTGACCCTACAGGCAATGTTACCGCCGCGTCTCCGTAGAAACTCTTATAAAATACCCCGATATCGAGACTTATAATATCTCCATCCTTTAATTTCTTGGATGAAGGAATTCCATGAACGACCTGCTCGTTTATCGAGGTACATACGCTTGCCGGATAACCTCTATATCCCTTGAATGCGGGTTTTGCTCCCCTGGAAATTATATACGATTCCGCAAAATCGTTTATTTCATTCGTCGACACACCGGGGCAAACGTTCTTCTTTATACCTTCCAGTACTTCAGCAACTATCCGGCATGATTCTGCCATCCTCTTTATTTCATCTTCTGACTTAAGGACTATCAATTATATCCGGATGATTTTATGGCCAATAATATCTGGTGTAATCTTAAACCTGACGCCTCAGTTTCTCCTGCCCTTGACTCTTCCTTTCTTGAGAAAGCCGTCATACGAACGGGTAACCAGATGGGATTCCATCTGTGAAACCGTATCAAGGGCCACACCCACCACGATCAGTATGGATGTCCCGCCGAAATAAAAGGGCACATTGAAATAACCCCTCAATATGTCCGGGAATATACAGACAACCGCGAGATAGACGGCGCCTCCGAACGTGATTCTCGTAAGGACATGATAAATAAAGTCGGCCGTCTTCTGTCCGGGCCTGACGCCTGGGACAAACCCTCCGTATTTCTTCAGATTGTCCGCGATATCAACCGGATTGAATGTAATGGAAGTATAAAAATAACAGAAAAAGAATATCATGCTTACGTACAGAATCGTATAGAAAACCGTTCCGGGAGATAACTGCCGCGCCAGTGACTGGACCCATGGTATGGCAATAAACCCCGCGATAGTCGCAGGGAACATTATAATGGAGGAAGCAAATATCGGAGGGATAACACCTGCTGTATTCACCTTAAGCGGCAGATGTGTGCTCTGCCCGCCGTACACCTTTTTCCCGACGACCCGCTTTGCATACTGCACGGGGATTTTGCGCTGGCCCCTCTCGACATAAACGATCACTGCGATAACGGCTATCATCATGATAATTACCAGCAGCATTAACAGAAGGTGAAGTTCGCCGGCCCTTATCAGGGATACGGAACTGATCACAGCACGCGGGAATCCGGCTACTATACCTGCAAAAATTATAAGAGAGATGCCGTTGCCTATGCCCCGCTCGGTTATCTGTTCGCCAAGCCACATCAGAAAGGCCGTACCTGACGTCATTGTTATCATCGACAACAGCCTGAATGACCATCCGGGATTCTGTACAAACGCTCCGTTGCTCATGCTCTCGATCCCGACGGATATACCGATTGACTGTATGATGCTTATTACCACTGTGCCGTAGCGTGTATACTGGGTTATTTTCTTCCGGCCTGCTTCACCCTCTTTCGCGAGCCTTCCCAGGGCAGGGATGACGACCGTCAAGAGCTGGAGAATGATTGAGGCGCTGATATAAGGCATGATTCCAAGGGCAAAAATGGTCGCCCTTGACAAGGCCCCTCCGGAAAACATGTCGAAGAATCCCATAAGCGCTCCGCCCTTGTCCATGAGGAACTTGCTTAATTCTTCACCATTGATGCCGGGGGTGGGGATATGGGCGCCTATCCTGTAGATAGCCAGCAGGCCCAGAGTAAAAAGAATCCTGCTTTTCAGCTCTGCTATTCGGAAGACATTCTGGAAACTATTGATAATACTCACGATGACATAAATTCAATAATGCTAGCTATGATGTGCCTTAATTGCCATGATTATCGTTTATTAAATTTAGATTTTATATGACTTCTACTTTACCCTGTGCCTTGATTATTTTGTCCTTGGCAGAAACACTGAAGGCATGAGCCTTCACCGTAACCGCTCTGCTGATTTCTCCGCTCCCGAGGATTTTAATTCCGTCCCTGACTTTCTTTACTATCCCTTCTTTAATAAGGACTTCCGGTGTTATTTCCGTCTCGGAAAGTTTATCCAGAGAAACAAGGTTTACAGTTGCATATTCTTTCTGAAAAATATTTGTAAATCCACGCTTGGGGAGTCTGCGCTGCAGCGGCATCTGTCCGCCCTCAAATCCGGGCTTGGTACCGCCGCCGGTCCTCGCTTTCTGACCCTTATGACCCCTGCATGAAGTCTTACCGTGTCCCGAACCCGGGCCCCTGCCGACTCTCTTCTTCCTCTTTCTGCTTCCAGGAGCCGGTGCAAGATCTGATAATTTCATTTATTCCTCCGCCGCCTCGCTGACTTCAATCAAGTGTGAAGTCTTGAAAATCTGACCTCTTATAGTAGGAGTGTCATTGTGAACAACACTCTGATTGATTTTTTTTAAACCAAGAGACCTTATTATTCTTCTCTGCT
>JBFLYJ010000234.1:0-5695 GCA_040756635.1 Nitrospirota bacterium | reverse complement strand
TCATCTCGCAAAGATAACCGACCATGACCTCGCGATCGGCCATTGTTACAGGTGCAAGACTGTGGTCGAGCCGTACCTTTCGAAGCAGTGGTTCGTCAGGATCGGTTCCCTGGCCCAGGAGGCGGTCAGGTCCGTCAGGGATGGAGAGATAAAGATCATTCCTTCGGGATGGGAAAACAGTTACTTCGACTGGATGCAGAACATCAAGGACTGGTGCATCTCCAGACAGATATGGTGGGGACACAGGATCCCGGTATGGTACTGCAAGAGCTGTGAAGAGGTCATTGTCTCCATGGAGACACCTTCAGTCTGCAAGTGCGGAAGCGATAACCTGGTGCAGGATGAGGACGTGCTTGATACATGGTTTTCATCGGCGCTCTGGCCCTTTTCCACACTGGGCTGGCCGGATGATACCGACGACCTTAAGACTTTTTATCCTACCAGCGTATTAATAACGGGGTTTGACATACTCTTTTTCTGGGTCGCGCGCATGATCATGATGGGACTGAAGTTCATGCGGAGACAGCCGTTTGATCATGTTTACATCCACGCGCTTATCCGGGACGCGGAAGGCATGAAGATGAGCAAGTCAAAGGGCAATGTAGTAGATCCATTGAAGATGACCGATGCCTATGGGACCGATGCCTTCAGGTTTACGCTTGCGGCCTACGCTGCCCAGGGGAGGGACATAAAGTTCAATGAGAAA
Organism: Nitrospirota bacterium; assembly: GCA_040756635.1. Classification (GTDB taxonomy): domain Bacteria; phylum Nitrospirota; class Thermodesulfovibrionia; order UBA6902; family UBA6902; genus UBA6902. The sequence goes on along the minus strand of JBFLYJ010000234.1, from coordinate 4,989 downwards.
AGGGTAGAGGGCTACGGGCACTTCCTCAACAAGATATGGAATGTCGCGAGATTTATATCCATGAACATGAATGAGGGGGACCGGATAATGCCGCTGGATGAATTGCGGAGCGCGGCTGCGGGGCGTAAACTTACGCTTGCGGACAGGTGGATACTTAGCCGGCTGTCCGATATCTGCGCGGACGTCAACAGGTCGCTTGAAGAATACAGATTCAACGACTATGCAGGGACTCTGTACCAGTTTACGTGGCATGAGCTGTGTGACTGGTATGTGGAGATGATAAAGCCCGAGCTGTATGGTGACGACGCGGAAGCAAAGAAGGCGGCTTTGAGCACGCTCGTGCATGTGTTTGAAACGGCGATTTCACTCCTCCATCCCGTCATGCCTTATATTACGGAGGAGGTATGGCAGCAGCTCCCTGCGATAAAAGATGTTGACAGCGTCTGTGTCCGCAAATATCCTGACTCAGGTTCAGGGATTAAAGACAGTGAGGCTGAAGATAAAATGGCTGTCATCATGAACGTCGTTGACGGGATCAGAAGCATCAGGGGAGAACTGAATATCTCGCCTTCTCTCGAATTGAAGGCCCTGATAAAGACGATGGACGGCTCGGAGGACGTCCTGGTTCCGAACATTTCGTATGTCACAAAGCTGGCGAGGGCGCAGGAAATCAAGATAGGCAGGGACATTAAACTGCCTAAGAACTCCGCCACCGCGGTCAAACCGTCCATGGAAATTTACGTGCCCCTTGAAGGACTGATTGATGTTGATGCCGAGATTAACCGTCTGAAAAAGGACCTTGCCAAGACGGAAAAGGAACTTGTGTTTATAAACAAGAAGCTCATGAATGAAGATTTCAGGACCAAGGCCCCTAAGGCAGTCATTGAGGAAAACAAAGCCAAGTATGATGAATATAAAAATAAGCTGCAGGGGATACAGGAAAGCATAGATAAACTCAAGAGGTGGAAGGAATAAGCTATAAGCTATAAGATGTAAGCATAAGATAACGGCTGAATGTTTATTGCTTACGGCTAAAGGCTTATTGCTGATGAAAGACCATATGTCACTTAACATTGATGAAACGCTCATGAACGCCCTCAGGGAGGACATCGGGAGCGGGGATGTTACTACCGCGGCCCTTATCCCTGAAGATCACCGGTCAGAAGCGCTCTTTATTGCAAAAGAAGATCTTGTCCTTGCCGGACTGCCATTTGCGGAAAGGGTCTTCCATTTAATTGACGGCGCAATCAAGCTCAGCTCTCTCAAAAGGGAAGGGAGCCTGGTCCGGAAGGGAAATACTTTTGCCAGGGTCAGTGGGAAGACCGCCGGTCTTCTGGCAGCCGAGAGGACATCTCTAAATATCCTTCAGCGGATGTCGGGCATCGCCACGCTCACAAAAGAATTCGTGAATGCCGTAAAGGGTCTGAATGCGGAGATCACTGACACCAGAAAGACCGCTCCGGGCCTCAGATATTTTGACAAGTACGCGGTGAGCGTGGGAGGAGGACGGAACCACCGTTACGGGCTTTATGACGGGGTGCTCATAAAGGACAATCACATTTCGGCGGCCGGCGGAGTCGGCAAGGCCGTAAAGCTGGCCCGCTTAAGGACGCACCACTTGTTGAAAATCGAGGTCGAGGTCGGGAGCATTGCCGGAGTCAAAGAGGCTCTTGCAGCCGGAGCTGATGTGATCATGCTTGATAACATGGATATCGCTATGATGAAAAAAGCCGTCGGTATTATCCGGCAAAATGCCCCCGGTGTAGTGATTGAGGCCTCCGGCAACATAAATCTCACAAATATTCGGGAGGCTGCGGAGACAGGAGTTGATATTATATCTGTCGGCGCGCTGACCCATTCCGCCCATGCTGCTGATATAAGCATGAAAATACGGGCCGTGTGATTGTTAACTGGTTTGACAAGCGGCTTATGCAATCCTTATAATTTAAAGTCTAATTTGATTCAAAAGGTCTTTGATATGCGTATAAAAATTTCGGATATCCCGGATGAGGGGCTGACACAGGAACTGGACCTGCCCGTTGAAGTCAGCAAAGACGCCGGGCTCGATACTGCGCATGTCATTATAAGACTCTTCAGGTTCGGCAAAAAAGTGCTGGCTGAAGGGACGGTCTGTATTTCCGTATCTCTTAATTGCAGCCGCTGCTTAAAGCAGGTTTCGTACCCGGTGGAGGCCACGTTCCGGGAAGAGTATAATCCGTCTGAGCCCCCGGACAAAGAAGAGAAACAGCAATTGACTGAGAAGGAGCTTGACCTCGGTTATTACCGTGATGACGAGCTGGACATTTCTGAAATTATCAGGGAGCAGGTATTGCTGGCTGTACCTATGAAGCCCCTGTGTGTTGCCGACTGCATGGGTATATGTCCCCGATGCGGGCATGACCTGAATGAAGGGGCCTGTGGTTGCAAGACCGATGAAACGGACCCGAGACTGGCTCCGCTTAGTAAATTTAAGGAATTGATGAAAGACCGAGGAAAGAGTTAGTGTCAGTGTAAGTTATTCTGTTTCCTGACACTAAGCTCTGACACTTATTAATAGATTTACCATATATTAATGATGCACAAAAAAAGGCGGGACAACCGCTATTCAGGAGGAAGAAATGCCTAATCCAACATCAAAACACTCAAAATCCAGGCGTGACAAAAGGCGTGCGAACTGGAAGATAACTGTACCGAATGTATCAGTGTGTCCGGAATGCCAGGAGCCGAAGTTGCCGCATAGGGTATGTATGAGCTGCGGAACCTATAACGGCAAGAAGATTCTGGAAGTAGTCGAAAAAGAGACTGCATGAAAATAGCCCTTGATGCCATGGGAGGGGACTTTGCCCCTGCCACAAATATTGACGGTGCGATCGAGGCCCTTAACGAAAACCCGGACCTGTCTGTCGTCCTTGTCGGTAATGAAGACGGTATTAGGGCTGAACTTGAAAAGAGGGACTGCGCAAAACTGCCGATAAGCGTCAAGCACGCTTCCGAGGTGGTGGAGATGGAGGAATCTCCGCTCAACGCCCTGAGGCGAAAAAAAGACTCGTCTATAAGAGTGGCTATAAATATGGTGAAAGCCGGAGAAGCTGACGCGATGGTGAGCGCCGGCAATTCGGGGGTCGTCATGGCCACGGCCCTTTACGTTATAGGTAAGCTGCGGGGAGTTGAACGTCCGGCCATTGCAGCCATAATGCCTAGCTTAAAGGACCACTTTCTGCTGCTTGACGCCGGAGCCAACGTGGACTGCAAACCCCTTCATCTCTATCAGTTTGCGGTAATGGGGGAGGCCTACGCGAAATTTATATTCAATATCGAAAGGCCGAAGGTCGGTCTTCTAAGCATAGGGGAAGAGGACGTCAAGGGAAACGAGCTTACAAAAGAAGCATTCAAGCTTATTAAGGGTTCTAATGTCAATTTCATCGGGAACATCGAGGGACAGGACATCTTCTCCGGCGAGGCGGATGTAGTGGTTTGTGACGGTTTTGTCGGGAATATCGCGCTTAAGGTAAGCGAAGGCCTGGCTGAAACAATTGTGGAGATGCTTAAGCGTGAGTTCATGGAAAAGGCGCAGGGCAAGGGCGATGCGTCATCCCTCAAAGAGGTATTCAAGAGCTTTATTAAAAGGACGGATTATACCGAATACGGCGGGGCCCCGCTTCTGGGTATAGGAAGCCCATGTATTATCGGCCACGGCCGTTCTACATCAAAGGCGATTAAAAATGCCATCAAGGTCGCCGGCGCTTTCTATAGCAAGGGAATACTGAATGTAATCTCGGATGCATTCAATAAAGGGCTTGTCCAGGGAGAGTCTGATGCCAGTACTGAGTAGGATAACCGGTACCGGCTCTTACGTCCCGGAAAAGGTCATCAGCAATTTTGATCTCGAAAAAAAGGTCGATACCACGGACGAATGGATCACCGAAAGGACGGGTATTAAAGCCAGAAGGACCGTCTCGGCCGGACAGACGAATTCGGATATAGGCCTGGAAGCCGCGCAGAAGGCGCTTCAGTCTGCGGGGCTCAAACCCAAAGACATAGACCTGATAATAGTAGCGACCATGAGCGGCGACATGCCCATGCCTTCAACTGCCGCCATATTACAGAACAAGCTGGGGGCTAAGAATGCCGCGGCCTTTGACATCAATGCCGCATGCAGCGGTTTTTTATACGGCCTCTCCGTTGCGGACAAGTTTATCAGGACCGGTGCTTCACAGAAGCTGCTTCTGGTAGGGTCAGAAGTGAACTCATGTTTTATCGACTGGAAAGAAAGGTCCACATGCGTGCTTTTCGGCGACGGTGCGGGCGCCGTGGTGATGGAGCCGGCGAAAGGCAAGAAGGGTATAATGAGCACCCATCTTCACACCGACGGCAATATGTGGGACTTTATATGTCTTCCGGGCGGCGGCTCGCAGAACCCTCCTTCATCAAAGACGATAAAGGACCGGATGCATTTCATAAAGATGAAAGGCAATGAGACCTTCAAGGTCGCCGTGAGGACTCTCGAAAAACTCGCCCTCAGTACACTGGAACATAATAAGGTAAAGCCTTCGGAACTTGCGATGCTGATACCGCATCAGGCGAACCTTAGAATAATTGCAGCAACAGCAAGCAGGCTGAATATTCCGATGGACAGGGTCGCGATAAATCTTGATAAATATGGCAACACGTCAAGCGCGTCGATTCCGATTGCCCTTGATGAAGTGGTAAGAGCGGGCAGGATCAAGGATGGGGACTATATTCTTCTTGAGGCATTCGGCAGCGGCCTGACGTGGGCTTCGGCTCTGATCAGATGGTAACAGACGGGGTTCCGGGATTCGAGGGACCCAGGCTTCGAGTGAACATATCATCTGAAGCCTTGACTCCTTGACACCCTGGACCCTCTGGAATAAATATTAATTTTGTAACTTAGCGGGAGGATAAATGGATTATTTTTTGGATGAAGAACAGATGATGATAAAAGACCTGGCTCGTCAGATAGCGGACGAG
>JBFLYJ010000233.1:0-5707 GCA_040756635.1 Nitrospirota bacterium | reverse complement strand
GGACTTAGCGTGGGAAATTACAGAGCGCAAAAAATTTGAAGATGAGATCAGAAAATTCAAGTTTATCAGCGACCAGTCCAACGACGCCCATTTCCTGATAGACAAGTACGCCGGGTTCAAATATGTCAACAAGACGGCATGCAGGATGCTCGGTTATACGGAAGATGAGCTTTTGACAATGCAAGTTCCGGACGTGGACGTGGTTTTTGACAAAGAAAAATATCAGGTGCTTTTTGATCTTCTGCAGCAGGGAAAAACAAACCCGGTCAGAACCGTGAATAAAAGGAAAGACGGCTCTGTTTTCAGCTCCGAATTGACCCTGACCGGTTATGTCATCGACAATGTTCCTTATATGTTCGCGGTTCTTAGAGACATCACCGAACGCAAGAAAGCGGAGGAAATGATCAACGCGTCGCTGAAAGAGAAAGAGGCCCTTTTGCAGGAGATCCACCACCGTGTCAAAAACAACCTGCAGGTCATATCAAGCCTCCTGAGCCTGCAATCAGCTCATATAAAGGACAGAGACGCCCTTGAGTCGTTCAGGGAAAGCCAGAACAGGATCAAATCGATGGCGCTGGTCCACGAGAAGCTGTACATGACGGACGACCTGTCAATGATCAATTTCATTGACTATATAGAGTCTATCACCCGTAACCTGTTTAATTTTTATGGGGTAACCCAGGACAGAGTCGCACTGAAAGTCGCCAGAGACAGGGCCTACCTGAAAATTAAAACTGCCATCCCCTGCGGGCTGATTGTTAACGAGCTCGTTTCCAATTCCCTCAAGTATGCATTCCCGGACAACAGAAAAGGGGAGATAGGCCTGATCCTTCATGCTGTGTCCGAAGACAGATTTGAACTTACAGTCAGCGACAACGGTATAGGCTTACCCGAAGGTCTGGACATGATGGGCACAAAATCATTAGGATTAAAGCTGGTAGAAATTTTATCAGGCCAGATTCATGGGAATATGCAAATCGAACGGAAAAACGGCACGAAGTTCAGAATCGAGTTCGGTGAGAAGACAACATATAAAGGAGCATAAAGATGCATAAGGCCCGGGTCCTTATTGTCGAAGACGAGGGGATCGTTGCGATGGACCTCCAGTATAATCTGACGAACCTGGGATATTCCGTTTGCGGAATCACGGACTCCGGAGAGGAAGCGATTCAGTTGACTGCGGCTGAAAGACCTGATCTGGTGATGATGGACATCAGCCTCGCCGGAAAAATGAGCGGTATTGAAGCTGCAAGACGGATATTTGATGAATATAGTGTACCGGTAATTTATGTGACCGCCTATTCGAACGTAGAAATCCTGGAGCAGTTTAAGAACCTGCTCGGGCACAAGTATGTTTTCAAACCCTTTTCGAATGAGGAACTGGCAAAGGCGATCAAGTCTCTTCTTGATGATGTACAGGACAACTCCTGAACGAATTCACTCCCCGGTCAACCTGTTTTTTATCATTTGCCTTTCTTGTTGGCGTACATCAGTTTATCTGACTGCGAGAGCAGTTCGTCGATGGAACAGGGGTGGTAGGGGTCATGGCGCACTATGCCCAGGCTGATTAACAGTATATAATTCCTGTCCTTCCGGGCATTGACCTCATTCAGCTTGTCTTCAAGGCGTTTCTTTATGACCATTTCACTGTTTACGTCCGTAACTTCCACGACGACCGCGAATTCATCCCCTCCCAGCCGGCCTATGGTGTCCGATTCACGAAACGTGTCCTTCAGCAGTTCGGCAAATTCTACAAGCGCCGCGTCTCCTTCTTTATGCCCCAGCGTGTCATTTATCTCTTTCAGACCGTCGAGGTCGGCATAAATGACCGACATGACCCGTTTGGAACGTTCCGCGGCCTTTAACTGTTTCTGGGCGAGCGAGAAAAATCCCCTTCTGTTCAGCAGCCCCGTAAGTTCATCAGTGATAGACATGGTGCGGAGAATTTCCTCCATGTTCTTGCGTTCCGAAATATCACGCACAACATGCAGCAGGCCGGCCAGTTTTCTGTCAGAGTCAAAACGCGGAATTGACCTGATTTCAAGGTACATTTTTAAATACGGTTCGAACATTTCGAAGCTGACCGGCATTCCCGTTTTCAGGCAGTCACAGCTCGGACAGCCCTCCATTGGGTTGTCTTTCCCGTGATAATACTTATAACACTTGGTGCCCGGAAGCAAAAAAGGCAGGCCGAGCATTTTCTCTGCCGCCCTGTTGGCCCTGACGATATTGAAGTCCCGGTCATGTATGGTTATCATGTCGGTAATACTGTTGAAGGTGTCCTCCCAGTCCTGTATTGACTGAAGAATCGCTTCTGAGACCTGCTTTCTGTCGGTAATATCTTTGGAAACAATGGTTACTGCCGTAATGCGGCCGTCAGACTCTCTGACCGGACTTAACGTCTGAAGAAAATACCTGTTGTCTCTCCGACTGTTGTATTCGTGCATGGAAGACTTCCCTGTTTTGAATACGGCGCTGACCTTTTCACCAAACTCGCTGGTTTCCTCAGGGGTATGAAATTCATCATACTTGTGACCCAGTGCCTTCCGCTCGGTCAGGCCGAGTCTCGACAGGTGCTTTTTATTAATGTAAAGATACCGGTTTTCGCTGTCTACGAGATATATCGAATCGTCCGTTGAATCAACAAGTGAACGGAATTTTCCCTCACTCTTCTGGAGAGATTCTTCCACCATTCTGCGTCCTGCCCTGAGCGTCTCCAGTTCGTCAACCTTCCGCCGCAATTCCGTTATTTCTTCAATAAGCTGCTCTTTCGTTTTTTCCAGATCTTCCATAATTATTACCCGATATTCTCGTGTATTTATAAAAGTATGTTCTTATATCGGATTTTATGCGGGAAATCCTTAGTATGGATCAGGAAATGGAGGTCATCTATCAGCCGGTAAGGCTATCCTGAACACCGAGCCTTCCCCTATTTTGCTGTTGACCTCAATGCTGCCGCCATGAGAAACAATGATTTTCTGAACAAGCGCGAGGCCGAGACCTATCCCTTCCTGTTTTGTCGTGTAAAACGGCAGGAATATTTTCTGAATTACACCTTCAGGAATGCCAGACCCCGTATCCCTGATAATTATTTCCGCTTTCCCGTGACGGCCGCTGACTTCAATTTCGAGACTCCCGCCTTCCGGCATAGCCTCGACTGCATTGAGAAAAAGGTTGGTCAGGGCCTGTCTGAGCAGCACTTTGTCGGCATTAACGGACACCGGACCGGCAGCGTTGACACTGACATTAATTGAATCTCGACCGACTGCCGCTGTTTCAAGGGTCTCGCTTATGATGTCATTGAGGACCAGACGTTCCCTGTTTATAAAAGTGGGTTTGGCAAAGGCCAAAAGCTCGGATATGATTTTGTCCATAATGGCGATCTCGGCCTGGATAGCGTCAACCGTGCCCTTGTTTGACGGCTCCACTTTTTTTCCGAGAAGTTTTGCGTATCCGGAAATCACCGACATGGAGTTACGCAGTTCATGAGAGATACCTGCGGACACCTCACCGAGCTGGCTCAACCTCTGCTGCAGCTCGACCTGCGACTGAAGCGCCTTTATGTCCGTAAGGTCGGTAAAGACAAAAATGAGACCTATCTTCTCACCTGCTGAATTCTTCAGCTGCGAAGTCGTTATCCCGAGCCAGATATGTCTCCCGTCGTCAGTTACGTACGAATATTCAGCCCTCGATACAGGATTATTGTCATTCAGAAGCAGTGCGAATGGACCTCTGAAAACATTATCAAACGGCTTGCCAATCGCCCCTGATGCATCTATGCCGAGTATCCTCCCGGCCGCCTGATTAATACTCTTTATTGCTGCGGAATTATCGACGCTGATCACCCCGCTTGGAACGCTTTGAAGGATGTTTTCATTATATGCTTCAATACTGGTCGCCTTCTCCTCCGCAAAGGACTTTAACCGCTCAAGCTCCTTTTCCTTTTCCTTTAGTTTTGCCATCAGATCATGGAAGGTGTCCACTACAAAGCCGACTTCCGAACCTTCCCCTGCTGAGCCCGATGTCTTCATGACCTTCCGTCCTCTACGGACATATACCCTGGCGGATATAATTAATACCACAATCAATATGATTCCGCCGGCGCCCCAAAAGTACTTCCCGCTGTTTGACTGAGAGGCATGGACCAGCAGTGCCCCTATCAGTATTCCCAAAAACACGAAAAGTACGACCGCAACTCCTCTGACAGAAGAACGGTCACGCATGGAAATACCACCTTAATATGTCCCGGCCCCAGAAAATACTGATAAGAACACCCGTCGCGAGATAAGGGCCGAAAGGGATCCTGGAGCCCCACTCTCTGCCCTTTAGAATTATAAGTGAAATCCCTATTAACGATCCGAACAGGCTGCCGATAAATGTCGTAGTCAATACGCCCTTCCAGCCCAGAACACCGCCGACCATGGCCATCATCTTGATGTCACCTCCACCCATAGCGTCTTTTTTGAAGACCGCCCTTCCCAGTATCGCGACCAGATAGAAGAAACCGCCCCCTGCCGCAAAACCGGCCAGCGACCCTTTTAGCCCCAGCAGTCCGTTTTCCGATAAGGGATCAGGAAGAATTGTTGAACCCATGGCGACCGCCAGAAGGATACCCGGCAGGGTTATAACGTCAGGAATTATCTGATGGTCCAGATCAATAAAAAAGATGACCGTCAATGCGGACACAAAAACAAAATAAAACGCCAAAACCCATGGAGAGTCCATGCCGAACCTTCCAAGGACAAGTACGTAAAGAACAGCATTGAGAAATTCGATCAGCGGATACCTGAAAGACAGCTTCGCCTTACAGTTTCTGCACTTGCCCATTAAAAGTATATAGCTCAATATCGGGACATTGTCATAGAACCTGATCGGGCTGCCGCAGGAAGTACACCGGGACGCGGGTCTCACTACAGATTCATTTCTTGGCAGGCGGTAAATGCATACATTCAGAAAAGACCCTATGATCGCGCCGAAAATGAAGACCGGGACATAAATCATTCTTCGCGCAATCTGCTGATTTTGTCAGCCTCCGCCTTGTATTGATTCACAGCGATTTTCAGGTCCTTCAGCTCGCTGAGGGCATGCTTGATGGTAAAATCCTGGAAGACATCGGTCTCCCCTTTTTCCCTGAGGTCCACAACCCTCTTTCCGATGTCCCTGAGCAGGTCATCTATCTTGTCGTCCACCTTGCTTTTTTCATAAAAAAGTTTCGCAATGGCTGTCTCGGCCCTGGTCCTTTCTGCGAGGAATGATGCGACCCATTTGATGCGGTCAACGCCTGCCATCAGGTTTTTTCTAATCATGTCTATCATTTCTTCCTCCCCTTTTTTGCTTCCCGCTTTCGACTTATTGCTGCTAGCTTTTTATAAGCTCCAGCCTCCCCATCCATTTTCTCTGCAGCACTTCTTTGAGTTTAGGGAAGCCGGTAAGATCAGGATCGGACTCTATTAAATTAAAGGCCTCTTTTCTGGCGCCCTCAAGCACACCGACATCCCTTATTATATCAGCAAGTTTCAGGTCGGGAATGCCAGACTGCCTGGTGCCGAAGAAATCACCGGGGCCTCTTATGGCAAGGTCCTCTTCCGCTATCCTGAATCCGTCACCCGTGGACTCCATCGCTTTTAACCTCCTGCCCGCGTCATCGCTGAATGGGGGATAAGCCATTAGCAGGCAGTATGATTCATGTTCCCCCCTGCCGATCCTC
>JBFLYJ010000232.1:0-5716 GCA_040756635.1 Nitrospirota bacterium | reverse complement strand
TTCATATAATAAAACTCGAAGACAGGGTGGAAGGCGGGGGGATAGACAAGTTCAGAAATAGAATCCGGGAGGACCTCCTTCAGCAGGCATTCAGAGGTAAATATCGTCAATGGAAGGCCGGGCTGAGAGAGAAGGCATTTATAGAAATCAAGCTCTGAAATATCAGTTGCTGGTTGTCGGTTTTTAAATTAACAACTGTCAACCAACAATTGATAACTTTTAAGGAGTAAAGATAATGCTAGACGACAATGTGAAGATTGGTCTTACATTTGATGACGTACTTTTGCTGCCTGATAAATCGGACATCCTCCCTGGGGATGTCGATGTAAGCACGCAGCTTACTAAAAACATAAGGATAAATGTCCCCATCATAAGCGCCGCGATGGACACGGTCACTGAAGCAAAGCTGGCCATCGCCATAGCGAGGGAAGGAGGCATGGGCATTATCCACAGGGCCATGTCCATAGCAGAGCAGGTCGTCGAAGTGGACAAGGTGAAGAAATCAGAGAGCGGCATGATAGTCGATCCTATTACTTTACAGCCGGATGAAAAGATATCCAAGGCGCTCGCTATCATGGAGAAGTACAGAATATCAGGGGTCCCTATCACAAAAGGTAAAAAACTCGTCGGGATATTGACTAACAGGGACCTTAAATTCGAAACGAACTTCAGGAAAAAGGCCTCGGAAGTCATGACCAAAAAGGGCCTTGTGACCGCCCGGGTAGGAATAACCCTCGATGAAGCCAAAGAGATCCTGCATAAACACAAGATTGAAAAACTCCCTATTGTGGACAGTAAGATGTCCCTGATGGGTCTTATCACGATAAAGGACATCGAAAAGAAGGAGAAATACCCCAATGCCTGCAAGGACTCATACGGCAGGCTAAGGGTCGGGGGGGCCATCGGCGTCGGGACTGACGCGGTACATCGCGCTTCGGCCCTGATCAAGGCGGGAGCGGACGTGATCGCCATTGATACCGCGCACGGTCATTCCAGAAGGGTCATCTCCATGGTCAGAGATTTAAGGGGCAGGTTCCCGGACATAGAAATTATAGCCGGTAACGTGGCTACCGGTGAGGCCACAAGGGACCTCATAGAAGCGGGCGCGAGCGCTGTAAAAATCGGTGTAGGCCCCGGTTCCATATGCACCACGAGGATCATCGCAGGCGCCGGCGTGCCTCAGCTTACTGCGATTAAAGAATGTTCTGAAGTTGCCGGGACATTCAACATCCCGGTTATTGCCGACGGCGGCATAAAGTTCTCGGGGGACGTGACAAAGGCGATTGCAGCCGGCGCAAACTCCGTTATGATAGGCGGCCTGTTCGCGGGGACTGATGAGAGTCCCGGGGAGCATATGCTGTATCAGGGGAGGACGTACAAGGTATACAGGGGCATGGGTTCCCTTGGCGCCATGCAGGCAGGCAGCAAGGACAGATACGGCCAGGAGAAGGTGGTCGAAAGCAAAAAGCTCGTTCCCGAAGGTGTCGAAGGAAGGGTGCCTTATAAGGGCCCGCTGTCAGCGAGCATACATCAGCTTGTCGGCGGACTGAGGTCAGGAATGGGTTATTGCGGGTGCAAGAGCATCGAAGAGCTCAGAAAAAATTCCAGATTCATACGGATTACTCCGGCGGGCCTGAAAGAAAGCCACGTCCATGATGTGACGGTCACAAAAGAGGCGCCGAATTACAGCCTGGACTGAAGTAAACTATGGAGCATCCCGGTAATAGTATGAATAAGAACGTCATTGCCGCGAAGGCGGGAATGACGGCGAACGAGCTTTCAAAAGGAAAGTCTGAAGGACAAATACAATTAACCCAAATTGAAAAGTGAAAAGATATGACTATGGACTTTAAAGAAAAGATACTCGTACTCGATTTCGGTTCCCAGTACACCCAGCTCATAGCAAGGAGGATCAGGGAGCAGAAGGTTTATTCGGAAATACTTCCCTATAACGTCACTATCGACAGGATAAAAGAGTTCGCGCCGAAGGGGATAATTCTATCCGGCGGGCCTGCAAGTGTTTATGACAAGGAAGCGCCGCTTCCGGACCGGGAGATTTTCAGCCTGGGCGTTCCGGTGCTGGGCATATGCTATGGGATGCAGCTCATGGCTTACATGCTCGGAGGCAAAGTGGCGAAGTCCGCCAAGAGGGAGTACGGGCGGGCGGAGCTGATGATCGATGATGATTCGGATTTGTTGAAAGGGATTGCAGGAAAGAAAAGAAAAATCACCCCCCCCATCCCCCCCTTGGTAAGGGGGGGCGCAGGGGGGGTCGTTGTCTGGATGTCCCACGGTGACAGGATCGAAAAATATCCTGGGGGTTTTTCCCCGATAGCGCACACGGACAACTCTCCGGTCGCGGCCATGGCGGACAGGCAGAGGAAATTCTACGCCCTTCAATTCCATCCCGAAGTCGCCCACACCGAGAACGGCACAAAGATACTGAAGAACTTTGTATTCAATATATCCGGGTGCAGGCCCCGCTGGACGATGAAGTCTTTTATCGAAACCACGGTCCATGAGATAAAGGAAAAGGTCGGAAGTGACAAGGTGGTCTGCGCCATAAGCGGCGGTGTTGATTCCGCTGTCACTGCCGTGCTGATGAACAGGGCGATAGGGAAGCAGCTTACCTGCATCTTCGTGGACAACGGAGTATTGAGAAAGGGCGAGGCGGTCAAGGTCGAGACCATGCTGAAGAAGCACTTCCACATGAACATTATTTGCGTGGACGCCGCTGAACGGTTTTTAAAGAAATTGAAAAACGTAGATGATCCTGAGAGGAAACGAAAGATCATCGGCAATGAATTTATCCATGTGTTTCAGGAAGAGGCGAAGAAGATCAGGGACGCCAGATACCTTGCACAGGGGACGCTTTATCCGGACGTCATAGAGAGCGTGTCCTTCAAGGGACCTTCCGCGATGATCAAGAGCCATCATAACGTGGGCGGACTTCTGAAAAACATGAGGCTCAAACTGATCGAACCACTCCGCGAGCTGTTTAAAGACGAAGTGCGCGTGCTCGGCCGCGAACTGGGGATGCCGGAAGAGATCATAAGCAGACACCCGTTTCCCGGCCCCGGACTTGCGATCAGGATAATCGGCGCGGTCACCCAGCTGAGGGCCGATATCCTCCGGCAGGCGGACGCCATAGTCCTTGAGGAGATAAAGAAGGCGGGACTATACAATGAGGTGTGGCAGTCGTTCGCGGTCCTTCTTCCCATTAAGACCGTCGGCGTCATGGGCGATGAAAGGACATATGAAAACGTGGTTGCCGTGCGCGCGGTAAAGAGTGTTGACGGCATGACCGCTGACTGGGCGAAGCTCCCCTATGATGTCTTAGGCACGATTTCCAACAGGATCATTAACGAAGTCAAGGGGGTCAATCGGGTCGTCTTTGACATAAGCTCCAAACCACCCAGTACAATCGAATGGGAGTAGGAAAGACTTTGGTTGCAGCCGTTCCAGCAGCGTGAACGGTTCAAGCTGTTCAAACCGATGGAACTTTAATTAATATGGAAGAGCGTATACAAAAGATAATAGCAAAGTGCGGCATCGCCTCCAGGAGAAAGGCCGAGGAGATGATACTCGAAGGGCTTGTCCGGGTAAACGGCGTGACAGCCACTCTCGGGATGAAGGCAGACCTTGAGACAGACCATATCAAGGTCAGGGGTAAGCTCATAGGGTCTCCGCAGAACAAGGTCTATCTTGTTTTCAACAAACCTGTGCAGTGCCTTACCGCAGCTTACGACGCTGAGGGAAGACCGACGGTCATGGATTTCCTGAAACGTATCAGGACGCAGGTGTTCCCGGTCGGCAGGCTTGATTTCAATTCAGAAGGCCTCCTTATTTTTACCAATGACGGCGAGCTCACAAACGCGGTGCTCCACCCAAAAAACAAGATCCCCAAGACCTACCGCGTGAAGGTGGATGGTTTCCCTGATAACGAGGATATTGCAAAGCTGGAAAGGGGAATCATGCTTGATGACGGGGTAACAGCCCCGGCAAAGGTCAAGTTCGTAAAGAAGCTGAAGGCTAATTCCTGGCTGGACATCACTTTACATGAAGGCAGGAAGCGGCAGGTCAGGAGGATGTTTGAACGTATCGGACATTCCGTGTCCAAGCTTGTGAGGACCAGGATAAACGGTCTGACGCTAGGGGACCTCAAGCCGGGGGAGTACCGGTATCTGACCAATGAGGAAGTTCAAAAGCTGAAAGAAGAAGTGTTGTAACGTATTTGAGTACCTCCCAACTATTGGTCTATCTACTTTGAGCCTGCCTTCTCTGTCGTTATTTTATCCTTGTATTTCCCTGAATACTCTGCAAGAGTCGCGCATTCGGTCCTGATAACGTACAATATTTTCGCACAAATGGAGCCATGGCGGAAGATCAGATAACTCATTGTCATATGTACCATATCATGGTACACTATATTTACGATGAGGATATCGCTCGAAGCAATTAAGAACAAGTGCCGTCAGCAGAATATTACGCTTACTGAACTGCTAAAGCAGGCAGGGGTAAGCCGCAACGCGTTTTATACATTGGCGCGTGTGGATTTTGTCCTGCCAAAATCTATCAAAGCTATTGCGGAAAGACTGAATATATCTCCTTCAGAATTTCTTACCGAAGATGATAGAGAACTGGAGAAGATGAAGCTTTTGCTGAAAAAGGCGGATGATCTAGCCGGGAAGTACAAAAATACTGATCAGGACAATATCCGGCACACATTGTTATTGCTGCAGGAACCACCGATTGAACGTTTAAGGAGGGCCCTGATCCGTGGCCGAAGACCTGATATTCGCCAAGAATGAAATCCGCTTTTTACGCGAACTGGTCCGTCATAAGGTCGATTTCATGATTATCGGCCTGTCAGCGGCCGCTTTGCAGGGGGCGCCTGTTGTTACTCAGGATGTTGATCTCTGGTTTGCGGATTTGGCAGCCCCTCAATTAACTAAGGTCTTAAATAAAGTCAAATCCATTTATATCCCTCCCATGGGAAACAACCCCCCTATGTTCGCCGGAGACGGAGTTAAGCTTTTTGACATTGTAATGCATGTACACGGTTTGGGCGAATATGCCCAGGTTAAAAAACAGGCGATAAAAATATCGCTGGGCGATTTTAAAGTCCCGGTGCTGCCGCTTGAGTTGATCATTAAGAGCAAACAGGCAGCCGGCCGCGCAAAGGATAAACTTGTGCTGCCTGTGCTGAAAGATGCGCTGAAAACGATTAAATCGGAACAGCATTAATTCCGGCCCCTGTTGTCTAATAACAATTCCGCCTGCAATGACCATAGTCCCGGCAATGATGGTTGGATAAATTTATACCCGGAATCATTTCTGAGAATGATTTGAGTCAATGACCATCGCGCCCACTGTAGCAAAGACACGGCATTTATGATAATATTAAGGTCGTTTTATTAATATGGAGTCTAAGCGGTTCAATTCAAAATTCAGGTCAGGGTGCAGAAAAATAAATGAGAACGCATACATGCGGTGAGGTAGGAGTAAAAGATACAGGTTCAACCGTCAAACTGGCTGGCTGGACCAACAAGTGGCGCGATCACGGGGGAGTTGTGTTTATCGACCTGCGGGACCGGAGCGGTATAGTGCAGGTGGTCTTCAGCCCTGAGGTGGATCCGGATGTACACAAGGCGGCGCACAGGATCAGGAATGAATTCGTCATTCAGGTGGAAGGGGAGGTCAGGCACAGGCCGGA
>JBFLYJ010000231.1:0-5718 GCA_040756635.1 Nitrospirota bacterium | reverse complement strand
AATGGCGGACCGGTCACAGTTACGCATCCTGACATAAAGAGATTTTTTATGCTTATTCCTGAAGCTGTTCAATTGGTATTATTAGCGGCTTCATCCGGGAATGGGGGGGAAATATTCGTTCTTGATATGGGTGAGCAGATAAAGATTGGTGCTCTTGCTGAAAATCTTATAAGACTGTCAGGTTTTATTCCTAATAGAGAAATTAAGATTAAGTATACCGGCCTGAGACCTGGCGAGAAGTTATACGAAGAACTTTTTGACAAGTCGGAAAAAAGTATATCTTCTGTTCACGGTAAATTTAAGATGGCTATCCCTGAAATACCTTCATACGATTTGCTTATGAAATATGTTTCTGAGTTAGAGAATATCGTGCGAAATAACGAGTTGGATAAGATAATACCGACGATAAAGAAAATAGTTCCTAATTTCCAGCATGAGGAAATTTTGCCTATTGATTGCCGCATGATTATGTAGCACTTCATACTGATTGTTATAGGAAAACAGAGATAATTAATTTTAATCCCCACACAAGTAATCCTCAGAATGCCTCCACAAAAACCGCCTGGTTAATATCTATATCCTCAATGTAGAATTATTCGAATCTTTGATCGCGGTACTAGAAAAAAAGTATAATTTATCTCGAAAGGAGACAATATGAAGGTTGTAATTCTGGCTGGTGGATTTGGAACTCGTTTGTCCGAGGAGACAGGCGTGCGTCCAAAACCGATGGTGGAGATCGGCGGGAAACCCATTCTATGGCATATAATGAAAATTTACTCAACGTACGGGCTTAACGATTTTATTATTTGTCTCGGATACAAGGGATATATTATAAAAGAATATTTTTCGAATTACTTCCTCCGTATGTCGGATGTCACTTTTAATCTTAACAATAACAGTATGCAAGTACATAATAATAATGTTGAGCCTTGGAACGTTACACTTGTGGATACAGGTGAAAATTCCATGACAGGCGGACGTTTGAGGAGAGTTGCTGCTTACATCAATAATGAGACATTCTGTTTTACTTATGGAGATGGACTAAGTAATATTGATATAAATGAATTAATCAGCTTTCATAAATCTCAAAGAACTTTGGCGACATTAACAGCGGTTCAACCCCCTGGAAGGTTCGGTGTTATAAGATTAGATGATGAAAAGTCAAAGATAGCCAGTTTCAAAGAAAAACCCGAAGGAGATGGAGCGTGGATCAATGGCGGTTTTTTTGTTCTGGAACCCGAGGTAATAAATTATATAGCTGACGACTCTATTGTGTGGGAGCAGGAACCAATGAAGAGACTAGCCGATGAAGGAAATCTGTCTGCATACAGATATCCCGGTTTCTGGCATCCAATGGATACATTGAGGGATAAGAATGAGCTTGAAAGTTTATGGAATTCCGGTAAGGCACCGTGGAAGGTGTGGTAGGGAATGTTTGTTACGGATTTTCTTGTTGCAGGTGGCGGTGTAATCGGGATCAACGTTGCGCGAGAACTGAAAAAAGAATTCCCTGACGCAAAGGTTGTCCTGATGGAAAAAGAACGTGAATGCGGAATGCATGCAAGCGGTAGAAATAGCGGCGTGCTCCATGCAGGATTCTACTATTCACCCGATAGCATGAAGGCAAAGCTGACGCGTAAAGGGAACAGGCTATTGACAGAGTATTGTGAATCGAAAAAGATCAGAATAAATAAGAACGGCAAGCTCGTAGTGGCAAAAGGGCCTGAAGATCTTGAATATCTTGATGAACTTCTTAAACGCGGAAAAGACAATAATATTCAGCTGGATGATATATGTGAGGATGAAGCAAAACGTATTGAACCTAGGGTAAGGACGCATGAACGGGCGATATTCTCGCCTACTACTTCTACAGTTGATCCTCTTGAAGTTATGCAGGCTATGAAGGCTGACGCGGTCCGGGAAGGGGTGGAGATACATTATGGTGTATGCTTCAGGGGAAAGAGAGCCGAACAAATACTCACGTCCGGGGACACTTATCAGACCGGTTATTTTGTTAACTGTGCCGGTCTTTATGCTGACAAGGTAGCGAATGTCTTCGGATTCTCGGAACGCTACAGGATTGTCCCTTTTAAGGGGCTTTATCTTTATTCCGATGAGCCTATGGGCTCAGTACGAACAAATATTTACCCGGTGCCTGATCTGAGGAATCCATTTCTTGGGGTCCATTTTACGGTTACAGTTGATGGAAAGATAAAGATAGGTCCGACCGCGATCCCGGCATTCTGGAGGGAGCAATACAGCAGTTTTGAGAACTTTAAATTCACTGAGATGGTAGAAATTGTATTCAGGGAAATGGGACTTATCGTTTTTGCCGGATTCGATTTCAAGCGGCTTGCAGTAGAAGAAATGAAAAAATATTCACGCCAACGTATGGTGTCGCTCGCGTCCGTTCTTATGAACGGGATAAAAAGAGAGCAATACAATAAATGGGGGAAAGCAGGAATACGCGCCCAATTGCTTGATGTAAAAACCAAGAAACTGGAAATGGATTTCGTAATAGAGGGGGACGACAAGTCTATGCATGTGCTGAATGCAGTGTCACCGGCGTTTACTTGTTCCATTCCATTTTCGCAGTATGTCTGTAATGAAATAAAATCAAGACTGAACTGAATCTGTAATGTTATTCAGAGGAGAAAGCATGAAAATTTTAATTACCGGAAACATGGGTTATATCGGGCCATGTGTAGTGCAGAGGTTAAGGGCATCGTATCCGGATGCGACACTGGCAGGGCTGGATATGGGTTATTTTGCAAACTGTCTTACAAACGCGGTGATCCTCCCGGAATGCAGGGTGGATACTCAATATTTTGAAGACGTAAGAAATATTGATGAGAATGTGCTCAGGGGCGTGGATTCCATAGTGCACCTTGCGGCTATTTCCAATGATCCTATGGGAAATACATTTGAGAAGGTAACTAATGATATTAATTTTCTGGCAAGTATAGACCTGGCAAAGAAAGCCAGGAATGCCGGTGTCAAGAGTTTTGTTTACGCTTCAAGCTGCAGCATGTACGGAGCGGCGGACGACGGACCAAGGACCGAGAGTTCGGCATTAAATCCACTTACTGCATATGCCAGATCAAAGGTTGCTACTGAGATAGACCTTCAGAAGATCGCTGATGATAAATTCAAGGTAACATCTCTCAGGTTCTCTACGGCATGCGGATTCAGTGAAAGGCTTCGTCTTGATCTGGTGCTGAATGACTTTGTCGCGTGTGCTGTTTCCTCTAAGAAGATAACAATATTGAGTGATGGTACACCATGGAGGCCTTTGATCGATATAAAAGACATGGCCAAGGCAATCGACTGGGCAATCACGCGAGAATCAAAAAACGGTGGTAATTTCCTTGCCGTAAATGTTGGTAGCGATTCATGGAACTATCAGGTAAAAGATCTCGCGGAAGCTGTTGCGAAGATTATTCCGGGGGTGGAGGTTTCCATCAACAAAAATGCACAGCCGGACAAGAGATCTTATCAGGTCAGTTTCGAATTATTCAAGAAACTGGCGCCTGACTATCAGCCTGACGTGAACTTGACTAGGAGTATCACGGAACTCAAGGAAGGGCTGGAAGCAATGCATTTTGGTGATGAAAATTTCAGAAACTCCCGTTTCATGAGATTAAAAGTGCTGACATATCTCAGGGAGAAGGGGATGTTGACGGAAAATCTTGAATGGGCGGGAAAGCGGAACAATAACCAAGCCGGAACAAAAAAAAGCTAGAAAGAAAGTACTTGGTATAGAGGGATATTATGGACTTTTCAAAATCTGATAAACTCAGAAAACGTTTTCATGAAATTGTACCCGGAGGATCTCATACTTATGCGAAGGGAGATGACCAGTTTCCTGAATTTTCTCTCCCATATATTGTAAGGGGCGCGGGTTGCCATGTCTGGGACGTTGACGGTAATGAATTTATCGAATATGGGATGGGGCTTCGTGCTGTCACTCTGGGACACGCGTATAATCCAGTGGTTAATGCAGCGATGAAACAAATGATGATGGGTAGTAATTTTATCAGACCTGCTGCAATTGAGATCGAATGCGCCGAACAGCTCCTCAGCATGATAAAGGGCGCGGAAATGGTGAAATTTGGCAAGAACGGTTCGGATATTACGAGTGCCGCAATTAAACTGTCGAGGGCCTACACAGGAAGGGAAATGGTCGCTATTTGTGAAGACCATCCTTTTTTCTCGGCTGATGACTGGTTCATAGGAACTACACCAATGTCCTCTGGAATTCCAAAGGTCATAAGGGATCTGACGGTCAAGTTCCACTATAATGATATCAACGGCCTTAAAACACTCTTTTCTTCATATCCGGACAAGATAGCATGCGTCATTCTTGAACCTGAAAAAGACGTTGCACCGGAAAATGATTTTCTTCACAAGGTGCAGAAACTTTGCAATGAGAATGGAACGGTTTTTGTCCTCGATGAAATGATAACGGGGTTCCGCTGGCATAACAGCGGGGCTCAGGGAATGTATAATGTTGTTCCGGATCTCTCTGCATTCGGGAAAGCAATGGGTAACGGCTTTTCGGTCTCCGCATTGGCGGGTAAGAAAGAATTGATGAGATTGGGCGGTATTGACCATGACAGTGAGAGGGTTTTTCTGCTTTCGCTGACGCATGGAGCAGAGACGCATTCCCTGGCAGCAGCGCTTGAGACAATGAGGACGTACACAAAGGAACCTGTTATTGAAACCCTTTGGCGTCAGGGGGAACGTTTGAGACAAGGAATTACAAAAGCTGCCGCTGAGCACAACCTTTCCAAGCAGGTACAGGTTCTAGGAAGACCTTGCTGCCTTGTCTTTACAACTCGTGACATGCAAGACCAGCCGTCTCAACCATTAAGGACTCTTCTTCTACAGGAGACGATTAAACGTGGTATCCTGGCAACAAGCCTGGTTGTGAGCTATTCGCATACTGACGCTGATATCGACAGGACCGTAGAGGTATTTCATGAGGCACTACATATTTACCGGAAAGCGCTTGATGAAGGTGTCGATAAGTACCTTATCGGAAGACCTATCAAACCGGTATGGCGTAAATATAATTAGTTGATTCGTGGCTTATCCTAAGCTAGCATGGTTCAATACTTTCAGTCATAGTAAACTGTCAATATCAACCGATGATCGGTTAATATATTAACCTTAAATAGTGGGACAGAAATGAATACACAATACAAATGTCGTTCTTGTGGGACCTCGCTTGATGCAACCTTTGTAGACCTTGGTATGTCGCCAATGGCAAATTCGTATTTGAAAGCCGATCAGCTTAATAAAATGGAACCTTTTTATCCTCTGCATACTTATGTTTGCAGTAACTGTTATCTTGTGCAGCTTGCGGAATTCGAATCACCAGAGGAGATCTTCAGCGATTACGCCTATTTTTCCTCCTATTCGGATTCATGGCTTAATCATGCAAAAGATTATACGGACATGATGACAGAACGCTTCGATTTTAACAGCGGCAGTCAAATAGTCGAAATTGCCAGCAATGACGGGTATCTGCTTCAGTATTTTAAAGAAAAGGGTATTCCCGTTATTGGCATAGAACCGGCCGGGAATGTTGCTGAAGCCGCAATGGCAAAGCAGATCGAAACCGTGGTGAAGTTTTTTGGGACGAGGACTGCCGGTGAACTTGTAGATAAAGGAAAACAGGCAGATCTTCTAATAGGGAATAATGTGCTTGCGCAT
>JBFLYJ010000230.1:0-5719 GCA_040756635.1 Nitrospirota bacterium | reverse complement strand
CGACCGGGCAGGAAGGGATAATTCTCGTCCTCGATGAGGGAGATACAAGATGATCGAAACATCAAACGAGACAATATCCGATCACCCGATGGAAATACTCTTCGTCGACGACGAAAAAAATGTTCTCAACTCATTGAGACGCCTGTTCATGGACCAGGATTATCAGGTGACAGTGGCCAATTCGGGAGAAGAAGCATTGTCCATACTTAAGGAAAACCCCAACATCGGGCTAATCGTCTCTGACCAGAGAATGCCCGGACTGACAGGAGTCGATTTTCTCGAAAAGACCAAAGAGATAGTCCCTGACGCGCTGAGAATACTTCTTACCGGATATGCGGACATCAATGCGGTGGCGGACGCCATAAACAGGGGCGGGGCCTACCGGTACATAACGAAGCCTTGGAAGGACGAGGAGTTCATACAGGTCATCAGGGAGGCGGCGCAGCATTATTCGCTTAAAAAAGAGAATACCAGGCTGAATGAAATCGTAAAAAAACAGAACCTGGAACTGAAGAAATGGAATTCTCAGCTTGAATTTTTTGTACAGGAGCAGACCGTCGAAATACAGAGCAAGAACAAGGAACTGGAGGGCCTCAACGAAAATCTCAGGAAGAATTTCAAAAACTCCATCCTTGCCTTTTCAAGCCTTCTGGAACTCCGGGACAGGAAAACAGGGTCTCATTCAAAAAATGTTGCCGAGCTTTCGGTAAAGCTGGCGAGGGCCATGAACCTGCCGGAGAAGGAAATAGAGACCATCACCGCCGCGGCTCTCCTCCATGACATAGGGAAAATAGGAATTCCTGATTCGCTTCTGCTTAAGGACTTCGACCAGATGGGCAAGGAAGAAAAGAAAGAATACATGCTGCATCCGGTCAGGGGCCAGGCCGCGGTTGATTCGGTTGAAGACCTGAGACCCGCCGGGATTTTGATCAGGCATCACCATGAATGGATCAACGGATACGGCTACCCCGACAGGCTTGCCGGCAATAAAATTCCGATGGGGGCCAGGATCATTTCCATCGCTGATTTCATAGATAAAATGATAAGGGACCTGGACAGGGACAGCGCGTTTGGGATAGTGATGGAGAAAGTCAAAAACTGGACCGGCTCCCGTTTTGATTCCCAATTGTCTCCGCACATTGAAAAGAAAATGAAAGAGGTCTATTCAAAGATCCTGCCCCACGCCAAAAGCAGGATCCATGAGGTGGAGCTCAATGTCAACAATATTATGGAGGGCATGGTACTTTCGCGGGACGTAAACAGCGGAACAGGGCTTATCCTTCTGTCCAGGGGGACCATTCTGAACGCTAAAAGCATATCGGCCCTCAGGCGTTATTATCAGCTGGATCCGTCACGGACAGGCATATTTGTTATTGCGGAGAAGTGAATACATTAACGCGGCGCGAAACAGCAGTTCATTATTAAGTCTCGCGCTTAACAGATTACAAATTTAACAGAGACATGTTTAACTAATGAACACGTCGTAAAAGGAGATTGAAAATGGACAATGTGATTTTACTGGTTGACGATGAACCTAACGTAATTTCATCCCTCAAAAGGGCGCTGATGGACGAACCTTACATCATCATGACCGCGAACAGCGGTATTGAAGGACTGAACATTCTCAAGGAAAAAAGGATAAAGCTCGTGATCTCCGATGAGAAAATGCCCGGCATGTCCGGGAGCGAATTTTTATCGGCGGTCAAGAATCTTTTCCCCGACACCATCAGGATCATACTTACCGGACACGCGAGCATTCAGGCGGCGATGAACGCGGTCAACAACGGGGAGATCTACAGATTTTTTTCCAAGCCGTGGAACGAGATCGAAATAAAACTTGCGATACGATCAGCCATTGAAAAATATGATCTTGAGAAAGAGAACAAAAGACTTCTAAAGACCGTAAAGCGCCAGGAGGGCGAACTCCGGCAGCTTGAAAAATCATACCCGGGGATCACAAGCATGCAGAAGGACGATGAAGGCAACCTCGTTCTTCCTGAAATGACCGGCTCCGAAGGAGACCTGTCGGCGATAGTGTCGCAGATTGAAACACTGTTTAAAACTAAGGGCAACCCTGAGTAAGCATATTCCCTACAGATGATTGTATCATCGATACCTGCTTTACGTTACTCTCTTCTGATTCAGTTTCCATAAGCGCCTGGCATTACCGGGCACTATATTCGGCATTCAATAGCAGCCGTCGTTTTTCGCGCGAACTCCATAACTATTTCTGCTAACATACTTCTCTTGACATGACGAGGCCGAGTGATATAATTGACACGTGGGACAATGCGAAGAAGGGATACCAGTGCATCTATGATTATATCCGGACGCCAAAATAACAATGTGCCTTATCACCTCATAATCATATTCGTCATATTAATAACCGGTATCGGGGTAGTTGGTTACTTCTCCTACCTGCATCAGAAAAAACATATCATCAGGGAAATACATAATGAACTTTTCGCTGTCGCGGACCTTAAAGTCAAACAGATCGATAACTGGAGGAGAGAGCGCACCGGGAATGCTATCGGTATCATGGAAAACAGGATAACGGCCCGGCGCGTCATGGAGTACTTAAATAATCCTGCGCCTGAAAGCAAACAGGACATCATTGAATGGTTAAAGAGCTACGAAAGCCGGTTCCTCTTTACCGGGGCCTTTCTCTTTGACACTCAGATTCGTTTACAGCTGGCTTCAAATAAGGTTACAGATGTCGGACCTCATTTTCCGACCGACGCTTTGCGGTCAATTCGTAACGGGGATATAATATTCGGGGACCTTCACAGGAACAAATCGTCAGATGAAATCCATCTCGATATCTATGTCCCTGTCATCTACGACGAAGGAAAGACATCCCGAATAGTCGGTCTCGTAATGCTGCAGATCAATCCGGGTGATTTTCTTTTCCCACTGATCCAGCAGTGGCCTTCCCCGAGCAGGACCGCCGAAACCATTCTGGTCAGACGCGACGGGGACGAAGTAGTCTTTCTCAATGAACTGCGGCACAAAAAAAATACCGCGCTTTCTTTAAGGTTCCCTGTCTCGAATAAGACCCTTCCCGCGGCGATGCTGGTCAGCGGCGTTGAAGGCATTGTGGAGGGGATTGATTACCGGGGTGTCCCGGTATTTGCTGCCCTCAGGTCAATACCGGGGTCCCCCTGGTATCTCATCGCCAAAGTCGACAAGGACGAGATAGAAGCGCCGATACGCAGCCAGGCAGTCCTGCTGGCACTGATAACGCTGGCCTCTATTCTTGCTGCCGCATTGAGTGTAATCTTATGGTGGCGCGGGCAGACCGAAACAGAGCTGAAAAAAAGTGAAGAGCGCTATCGAAGTACACTGGACAATATGCTTGAAGGATGTCAGATTATCGGATTTGACTGGCAATACCACTATATCAATGAAGCCGCGGCCAAACACGGCCGCAGACCGAAGGAAGATTTCATTGGTCATGCCATGACGGAGCTTTATCCCGGAATAGACGATACAATCATGTTCCGTGAGCTTCAGCGTACAATGGACGACCGGACCCCGCGCAGTCTTGAAAATGAATTTTTTTATCCCGACGGGTCCGGCGCCTGGTTTGAGTTAAGCATCCAGCCGGTGCCTGAAGGGATATTCATACTGTCCATAGACGTTACCGAACGCAAGGCAACGGAGCAGGAACTGCTGAGGCACCGGGAGCACCTTGAAGAACTTGTAGAGCAGCGGACCGCTGAACTCAAGGCGGTAAACAAAGAGCTTGAGGCCTTCAGTTATTCGGTATCTCATGACCTCAAGATCCCGCTTCGGGCCGTTGACGGTTTTTCCAGTGTGCTGCTTGAAGACTACGCGGACAGACTCGACAACGAGGGCAGGCGTATCCTGAACATCATCCGGAGCAGTTCCCGGCAGATGTCACTTCTGATTAATGACCTTCTTAACTTTGCCCGCATAAGCCGCCAGCAGATGAACGCGGCCGATATCGACATGAATTCCCTGATAAAAGATGTTCTGGAAGAACTGGGCCCCTCTCACCCGGACCGTCCGGTAGAGTTCAGGATCATGCAGTTGCCTCCCGTCAGGGGCGACAGGACAATGGTCCGGCAGACGCTCTTGAATCTCCTCACCAATGCCGTGAAATTCACACGGCTCAGAGAGAAGGCGGTCATAGAAGTCGGCAGCGAGATAAAGGACAATAAAAAAGTCTTCTATGTAAAAGACAACGGCGTGGGCTTTGATATGCGGTATGTCGACAAATTATTCGGGGTCTTTCAGAGACTGCACAGTGCCGAGGAGTTCGAGGGCACAGGTGTGGGGCTCGCAATCGTACAGAGAGTCATCCACCGCCACGGAGGTACGGTATGGGCGGAAGGCAGGGTCGACGGGGGAGCGGCTTTTTATTTTTCGCTCCCGGATGTCCGCAATGTTGTGACGGAAAATAATTTGGTCAGGCAAACATAACCTCATTTCAGATAAAGGAGGATCGCATTGGGTAAGCTTAGTTCAATTGAAATCCTGCTTGTGGAAGACAACCCCACAGACGCTGAACTGACGACAAGGGAGTTGCAGAAGAAGAACATCGCAAACAAGATTCACTGGGTAAAGGACGGGGCGGAGGCCCTTGAATATGTTTTCTGCACAGGGAAATATTCGGACCGGGAAATAAACCATGTCCCCAGGGTGATACTGCTCGACCTGAAACTTCCGAAGGTCAGCGGGATAGAGGTGCTTCGAAAGATTAAGGCTGATGAACGCACAAAACATGTCCCGGTCGTGGTGCTCACGTCCTCCAAGGAAGAACCGGACGTTAAGACCTGTTATGACCTGGGAGTAAACAGCTATATAGTCAAGCCCGTCGAGTTCGAAGGGTTTGTCAAGGCTGTCCAGGAACTGGGGCTTTACTGGATTCTGCTGAACGAGCCCCCGACAATTTAGGATGACGGTAGCGACGGCAATAATATACAGAGAGGGAATGAACGAATAATGGAAAGACCTGCAAACCCTGCAAGACCGGAGCTTCGGATTCTCATACTCGAAGACGTCCCCACGGACGCGGAGCTGATCTGTTACGAACTGCGGAAAGGCGGCATTGACTTTTCTTCACTGCGAGTGGAGACGGAGAAGACTTTCATAAAGGGCATGGATGACTTTGCCCCGGATCTGATACTTTCAGACTATCATTTCCCTTCCTTTGATGGTATATCCGCCATGAAAATAGCGAAAGAAAAAAAACCTGAAGTGCCGTTTATTTTCATAAGCGGCGCGATGGGCGAAGAGCTTGCCGTCGAGATGCTGAAGGAAGGTGCCACTGATTATGTAATAAAAGACAGGCTGGAGAGACTTCCCTCCGCCGTCCAGAGGGCGGTAAAAGAAAAAGAGGAAAGGGCCAAACATGAACAGACGGAAAAGGCCCTTATCGAAAGTGAAGAGAGGTACCGCCGCATTACAGGGGCCATATCCGACTATATATACAAGGTACGTGTTGAAAACGGCATGCCGGTCGAAACGACACACAGCGAGGCCTGCGTCATCGTGACCGGCTACACCAGCGATGAATTCATGTCGGACCCTTATTTGTGGCTCAGGATGGTGGTCAAGGACGACCAGGACCTTGTCAGGAAACAGGCGCAGGAGGCGCTGTCAGGACATCCTTCAAAGCCGCTGGAACACAGGATCATCAGGAAAGACGGGCAGATGCGCTGGGTGGAGAGTTCGATTGTCCCTAATTATGACA
>JBFLYJ010000023.1:0-16462 GCA_040756635.1 Nitrospirota bacterium | reverse complement strand
ATAACCCGCGCCCAGGATGATTCCGGTAGCGGCTAACACACCGAATATCTTTTGAGCCTTGAAAGCTCCGAATATAATCAGGAACTCACCTATAAACCCATTAGTGCCGGGAAGGCCTACTGACGCGAATGTCAGGATCATGAAAAAGCCGGCGTACCACGGGACCAGTTTTGCAAAGCCGCCGTAATCGGCAATCACCCTTGTGTGCGTCCTTTCGTAAATGATCCCTATCATAAGGAACATGGCGCCGGTGATGACCCCGTGGTTTATCATCTGGAGTATCCCGCCTTCTACGCCCTGAGTATTAAGGGCAAAAAGGCCGAGCGTGACATATCCCATATGACTGACAGAGGAATAGGCAATAAGTCGTTTAAAATCCTTCTGGGCAAAACACACGAGCGCCCCGTATATAATTCCTATGATCGAAAGTACCAGCACCGGCCCTGTAAAAAACCTGGTGGCATCAGGCAGCATCGGCATCGAAAATCTCAGGAAACCGTAAGCCCCCATTTTGATAAGCACACCGGCAAGTATAACACTGCCCGCCGTAGGCGCCTCAGTGTGGGCGTCCGGGAGCCATGTGTGTACCGGGAACATCGGCACCTTCACCGCAAAAGCTGCAAAAAAAGCGAGGAAAAGCCAGAACTGAAGCTGGAACGGGAACTGCATATTGCTGAGGGCAAGTATATCCAATGTCCTGCCGCCGGTAAAATACAGCACGACAATACCAACCAGCATCAGCACGCTTCCTACCAGCGTATAAAGGAAGAACTTTATCGCAGCATAAAGCCTGTTCTGCCCGCCCCATACACCTATTAATAAAAACATCGGGATCAGCATGGCCTCCCAGAAGATGTAGAAAAGGAAGAAATCCAGTGCAACAAAAACGCCGAGCATCCCCGCCTCCAGGGTCAGAACCGCGATATGAAATTCCTTGACCTTGTTTTCGACGCTCTTCCACGAAACAAGCACGCAAAGGACGCTGAGTATGGTCGTGAGAAAGATAAACAGAATACTGATCCCGTCGATGCCGATGAAATAATTTATGTCCCACGATGCGATCCAGGGGCTCTTTTCCACAAACTGCATCTTGTACGTGGTCTTGTCGAAATGCTTCAGAAGGGGAAACGCCACAAAGATATTCGCGATAGTGAAAAGAAGGGATGTCCATCTGATGGCCCCTGCGTTACTCATAAACAGCAGAAGCAGCGCGCCAAGGACGGGAAGGAACACCGTCCAGCTGAGAATCGAATAGCCGAGCTGGTTGTAGATTATATCTTCCATTATTCCTTATTTCTTTCTGCCACTGTTTTTTTCACCATGGCTGATTTTATTCTATTTCAGAAAAATCCATATGCCGACAATACAGACCGCGCCTATTGCCATGACAAGCGCGTAATTGGACAGCATACCGGTCTGGATCTCCCTGAATTTTCTGCTGAAGGCGCCGATCAGGTTCGGTACTCCGTTGACGATGCCTTCAATTACGTATGTGTCAAACCCCAGAATGATCTTGTCCGATGCCTTCAGTACGGGATGGATAAGAGTTTTGCTGTAGAGTTCATCAATATAATATTTATTAAAAAGAACCTTGTGTATCCACTGAAACCTGTTCTCCATTTTCTGGGGCAGTTCGGTGCTTTTAATATACATTTTATAAGCGATAAGCCACCCGCCCACAGCCACTGCTATGGAAACCAGTATGACGAATATTTCCTCAGCGTGGGTCCCATGACCTGCCGGATGACCGAGCACAGGGGCGAGAAATTCTCCGATCTTGTCACCATGTTTCAGGAAGATCGGCGGTACCCCGACATAGCCGGCAAAGACTGCGCCGAAGGCGAGAAACATCAACGGTACAGTGATAACGGGCGGAGATTCATGGATGTGGTGCTCCTGTTCATGTGTACCCCTGAACGTCCCGTGGAAGGTGAGGAATATCAGTCTCCAGGAATAGAATGCCGTCAAAAGAGCTGCGAGCGCTCCCAGGAACCAGAGGAACTTGCCGAGGTCACCGCCCAGATAGGCACGCCACAGTATCTCGTCCTTGCTGAAAAAGCCTGAGAAGAACGGGATACCGGTGATGCTCAGCGTGGCCAGGACAAACACCTTGTAAGTTATCGGCATGTGTTTTTTCAGCCCGCCCATCTTCTGCATGTTCTGTTCGTCATGGTGCCCGGCGTGATGCAGTGCGTGTATTACGCTTCCTGAACCAAGGAAAAGCAGCGCCTTGAAATATGCATGTGTATAGAGATGGAATATACCTGCGGAATAAGCACCTACGCCGAGGGCGAGGAACATATATCCGAGCTGACTTACAGTTGAATATGCGATGACCCTTTTTATGTCATTTTGGACCAGCGCTATTGTGGCCGCAAATATGGCTGTCAGGCCCCCTATAACGGCAACCGTGTTCATGGCAACCGGGGACATGCTGAAAAGAGGATTGCAGCGTGCGACCATAAACACACCTGCCGTTACCATGGTCGCCGCGTGTATAAGGGCGGACACAGGAGTCGGGCCTTCCATCGCGTCAGGCAGCCACACGTGAAGCGGTATCTGGGCCGATTTCCCGACAGCTCCGCAGAAGAGCAGCAGGCAGATCAGGGTGACAAGACTGACGTCGTACCCTAAAAGATTAATCGTCTGTCCCGCGATGCTTCCTGCCTTGTCAAAGACCTGCATGTATTCAAGACTGCCGAAGGTAAGATAAATAAGTATCACGCCGAGGCCGAAGCCGAAGTCGCCGAACCTGTTGACGATGAAAGCCTTCTTGCCGGCATCTCCCGCGGACTTCTTGTGAAACCAGAAACCGATGAGAAAATACGAACAAAGACCCACCGCCTCCCAGCCGAAATACATGACCAGGAAATTATTGCCCATGACAAGCATAAGCATCGAGAACACAAAGAGGCTCAGGTAGGCAAAGAAACGGTAATAGCCGCCGTCGCCGTGCATATATCCTATAGAATAAATAAAGATCAGCGTTCCGATGGACGTAACGACTATAAGCATTATCGCGGAGAGCTGGTCGATGAGCAGTCCTACAGAAACAGTAAAATCCCCGGAGGCTATCCAGCTGTAAAGATTTATGTTTACGTCATGCCCACCCAGTACATCAAAAAACGCGCTTACCGCGAGTACGAACGACCCGGCAACGGCCGGAACCGCGATCCAGTGGGCCTTGTCCTTTATATAATTGCGCCCGAAAAGGATGTTGATTATAAATGATATGAAAGGGAGTAATGGTATTAAAGTATATTTCAGCATTTTCACTCCGTAGGGGTGTACGGCAATACACCCTTACATTTAATTTTCTTATCCTTTTAACAAATTGATTTCATCCACCCTGATAGTGGGATTGTTTTTATAATAGGCGATCAGTATCGCCAGACCTATTGCCGCTTCGGCCGCTGCGACCGTAATAACGAAAAATACCATTATCTGGCCCCTCATGGACTGCAGATAATGGCTGAAGGCCACAAAACTTATGTTGACGGAATTCAGCATGAGCTCTATCGATATGAAAATAATCAACAGATTGCGCCTTGTGAGAAAACCAAAGACGCCTATGCTGAACATTACCGAACTTAAAATTATGTACCAGCTTAACGGGACCAATTAAATCCTCCTATTTATCCGTTTCACCGCTCAATGTTCCACCGTTCAACGTGGAACGGTTAAACGCCGGAGCGTTAAACGTTCTTCATTCTATTCTCTTCTTTGCCAGCACCACCGCGCCTATTATCGCAACAAGAAGCACGATGGACGCAATCTCAAAAGGCAGCAGATACTCGGTGTATAACACCTTGCCTACGGTCATCATGCTCCCTTCCGCCCTCACCGCTTCTATGGAATATTTTCCGAGTTCCGGAAGAACAGTGATTTTCCCTGCTATCGATACAAGAAATCCAGCAAGTATTATTCCTATCCCGAGACCCACAGGCCACTGCGAATTAAATTTCGGCATCGTCTCTTCTTTATTCAGATTGATCATCATTACGACAAACAGAAACAGTACAAGTATCGCCCCGGCATAAACGATCATTTGTATGGCAGCCAGGAATTCAGCATTCAGGAAAAGATACAGCGCGGCCATATGAATAAAAAGCACGAGCATCCACAGGACACTGTGCACGGGATTCTTCCTGGTCACGACGAGGAGCGACAATACAGTCATTACCGTCGCGAAATATCCGAAGAAAATCTGTGACGTAGTCATACCGCCTTCCTCTCTTCCGACTTGACCGGTGCCGGCGTCCCGAAGTCAACTGCTTTCGGCCGCCAGAACTTCTCCAGATACGCCCTGCCCTTCTCCCCCGGCATATACTTGTCCCAGTTTTCGAGCAGGCGTTCTTTGGTGTAATAAAATTCTTCCCTTGTATACCCTGAATATTCAAAAAAGTCCGTGAGTGCCAGGGCCCCGAACGGACATGCTTCAACGCATAAGCCGCAAAATATGCAGCGCAGTACTTCAACCTCATATCTGTCGACGACCTTCTTGTGGTCATCCCCCTCACTTGTATAAATATGTATGCACTGCGAAGGGCACATGGCCGCGCACAGACCGCAGCCTACACACTTTTCCTTGCCCGTCTCTGGGTCCCTGACCAGGGCATGGAGCGCGCGTGAACCGGGGAAGGGTTCCCTTCTCTCTTCAGGATACTGCCTCGTGACCGGACGCACGAACATCTGCCTGAATGTCAGTGCGAGTCCCTGCAGTAGTTCTATAAACAGTACTTTCTTAACCAGTTGCTTAACAGTCATGGTCCTTTTCATTCCTTATGTCATTCGATATTAAATTACGTTTTGCTTTCATCGTCATATCACTCATCATAAAAGTTTCGCCAGCCCGGTCAGTACTATATTCGCCAGGGCCAGCGGAATAAAGACCTTCCATCCGAGTCCCATAAGCTGGTCATACCTGTACCTCGGGAGGGTCCCCCTCAGCCATATATAGAAAAACATGAATCCATAGACTTTCAGAATAAACCAGATGACCCCGGGTACATGGGCCAGTATCCAGAAATCAGGACCGCTCCATCCGCCCAGAAAGCATACCGCGACGATCGAAGACATTATCATCATGCCGACATACTCGGCCATCATGAAGAGTCCCCACCTGATGCCGCTGTATTCGGTAAAGTATCCTGCGACCAGCTCACTCTCACCTTCAGGAAGGTCAAAAGGCGTCCTGTTTGTCTCAGCCACCGCGGATACGACAAACACAAAGAAGGCGATTATCTGGGGGATGATATACCACATCCCCGTCTGGCCCCTCACTATGTCGGACAGGTTCGCGCTTCCGGTAAGCATCATTACGCCAACGAGGCTGAGGCCCATCGCGATTTCATAACTTATGACCTGTGCCGATGATCTCAATCCGCCCAGGAAGGTATACTTGGAATTGGAAGCCCAGCCAGCAAGGATTATGCAGTATGCGCCTACTGATGAAAGCGCCAGAAAATAGAGAAGCCCGATATTCAGATCGGCAATCGCAAACCCGTCCCATAGGGGGATAATAGCTATCGAACCTACCGCCGCAAGTACTCCGATGATAGGGGCGATGTAAAATAACGGCTTGTCCGCCTGGGAAGGCATGATGTCCTCTTTGAAAAACAGCTTGATACCGTCGGCAATAAGCTGGAGCACCCCGTGCCAGCCCACCCTCATGGGACCGAATCTTGCCTGCATGCGGCCTAACAGCTTGCGCTCCGCATATCCTGCCACCATAACGTGAAGCAGATATACGAGGACGACCGGAACTATTTTAATTAACAAAGCCATATCCATTAATCCATTTAAATTTATTTACAGTTTTACGATCGTTACTTCACAGCCCTCAATACCGGGGGCCATTGTAACAGGATCGAGTTTATAAGTTATTAAATTGAATACCCCCTTACCTTCGAAATTATTGCCCATTAAGACCTTGTTGTCCTTTATGGTATCATCGATTGAGACAGGCATCTCACTGCTGCCCGCGGCAGTCGAAATCCGCACCATGTCACCTTCATTCAGCCCCAGTTTTGCGGCGGCGGTCCCATTTATCTTCAGTGTGGGCTGAGGGCAGATTTTAATAAGCGCCGGAGACCTTCTCGAAAGCGTCCCTGAATGGAAAAGAGGCTTCTCAAGGGAGATATAAAGATCGGCCCTGTATTCACCCTTCGAGTCTACCATTACAGGCAATTTGTGTATCTCTCCCCTTAACGGCTCACCGTGATACGGCCACAGTGAGTTCCCCTTGCTTATTTCCCTGTACGTCAGGTCCCTGTAAAGAGGCGATACCCTGGCGATCTCCTCCATCACATCTTCAGAGTCCGAGTAGGACATTTTATATCCCATCTTGCCGGAGACCTCAGAAATGATCTTCCAGTCTTCCATACCTGACGACGTGTTTACCGCCTTTTTCTGGAGCTGTATCCTGCGTTCGAGGTTTGTATAAGTGCCGGTCTTTTCCGTCCAGCCGAGTGCCGGCAGAACAACGTCGGCAAGTCTGGCAGTTTCTGAAAGGAATAAGTCCTGGACCACCAGAAATTCAAGGGACTGAAGGGCCTCAATTACATGCGGACCGTTAGGCAGGTTGAATACAGGGTTGTCACCCATTACATACAGGGCCTTTATGTCCTTGTTTTTGGCGCCTTCAATTATCTCAAACAGCGTCTTCCCTGCCTCATCCGGTATGGGACCTCCCCATTCCGTTTCAAACTTTCTCTTGAAATCTATAATATTGATGGGCCTTCCGCCGGGAAGCATATCCGGTACGCAGCCGACGTCGATAAGTCCCTGCTCATTGGGCCTGTCCGACAGCATATACAACCTGGCCTCAAGGAGATAGGTAAGTCCGGCAACCGCAAATATGGCCCGGTGGCCGTTGGAACGCTGCACAAGGTCGGTGCCGAACACGATGGAAGTGGATGAACTCTCAAGCAGTGACTGTTTGAGCTTCTCAAAACCATCGAGGTCCATCTTCCCCGAATATTTATCCGAAAGCATGCGTATGCCTGAGTCAACGTCCATCTTTTCTCCGCGGAGACCTTTTGCGCCTGACACCGCCACTAATAGCTCTTCAAGGACCTCAGCTTCCCCGAATACCTGAGGCACGACCTGCTGTGTCATGAACCTGTCAAGCCCCTTTGCGTTGCCCAGTACCACTACCTCGGCCCCCTGCCTCGAGGCCTCACGTATGGAGAGCCCCAGGACGGGGTTCACGGCAGTAGGGTCGCCTCCCACAACTAAGATCAGCTCGGAATTTTTAAGTCCCTCTATTGTGTTTGTGGTTATGCCCTGCCCCAGCAGCTGCTCGAAATATTTCTGCGCGGCAGCATACCCGGTCCTTGAGATTGAATCGATATTATTTGACCCGCAGGTCATCCTCATGAATTTCTGGAATACGTAGTTGTCCTCATTCGAGCAGCGCGGAGAAGCGATACCGGCAATGGCCTTACCACCTTCGGACTTTTTAATGTCCGACAATCTGTCGGCCACAATACTCAACGCCTCACTCCATGTGCTCTGTTCGAGATTCCCGTTCTTCCTTACAAGAGGTGTCGTCAGCCTGTCCTGGCTGTTGATGTATTCATAACCGAAACGGCCCCTTGAACACAGAAGCCCCTTGTTCAGCCCCAGACCTATCTTTGGAATTACCCTCTTGATAGACTCGTCCCGGACCTGCACCACAACGGAACATCCAACTCCGCAGTATGAACAGATCGTCTCCACTTCTTTATCCACCTGCCACGGTCTGAAACTATGAATGTATAACCGGCTCAGTATCGCGCCGACGGGGCAGACGGTAAGACAGTTGCCGCAATATTCGCAATTGAATGACGCGGAAGAGAAAGGCTCCATCCTTGAATGGTTTCCTCTTCCCATTATCGAGATCGCGGACGCACCCTGCTGGTCATTGCACATCCTCACGCACCTGGTACATACAACGCATCTCTCCATGTTCCTGGCAAAGATCTGGTCCTTGTGACTTTCAGGGACCTTTCTCTTTTCTTCCTTATACCTGCCGACGGTAGGCCCGTATTTATTTACAAGGTCCTGCAGTTCGCACTCTCCCGCCTTGTCGCAATAAGGGCAGTCCAGCGGGTGATTGATAAGCAGGAATTCCAGTATGCCGCGTCTGACCTTCGAAATGGTTTCGGATTCGGTTTTCACAACCATGCCGTCAGCTGCCATCAGTGTGCATGCTGTCTGCAGTCTGGGCATCCTCTCCACTTCAACGACGCACAGTCTGCAGCCGCCGTACGGTTTAAGGGCCTCGTGCCAGCACAGTGTAGGGATCTTTATTCCAGCCTGGCGCGCGGCATCAAGCACGCTGACAGGTTTGTCCAGTGTTACTTCTTTTTCATTTATCGTCAGTGTAATCATAATTTAGTGTCAGTGTTTAGTGTCAGTGGTCAGTGTAAATATTTCGGTCACTGACACTTTCCGTTCTTTATATGTTCCTCAAATTCATTTCTGAAATGTTTTATCATCCCCATTACCACACCGGCCGCACCGTCACCGAGCGGGCAGAAGGTTTTTCCGAGCATAATACCCGCTATGTCGGAAAGGAGTTCTACATCCCCTTCTTTGCCGCTTCCGTTTTCAATACGTTCAAGCACCTTCCTCAGCCAGTCCGTTCCTTCCCTGCACGGTACGCACTTGCCGCATGACTCATGTTCAAAAAATTTCAGCGCCCTGTACGCCACCTTGACCATACAGACCGATTCGTCCATTACAATTATCGCGCCTGAGCCGAGCATGCTGCCGGCCCTCGGCATCGCCACAAAATCCATGGCGCAGTCAATTGCGTCAGCAGGCAGTACGGGAGTGGAAATCCCTCCGGGTATCACCGCCTTTAATTTGCTGCCGTCTCTCATCCCTCCGGCATGCGTGAATATAATATCCTTGAGGTTGGTGCCCATCGGAAGCTCATATACTCCGGGCCTCTTGACATGACCGCTTATGCTGTAGAGCTTGGGCCCCGGACAATCTTTACTGCCGATATTTGAATACGCCTCTCCCCCGATTTCAATGATCAACGGGAGGTTCGAAAGGGTCTCTACGTTGTTCACGATAGTCGGCATGCTCCAGGCGCCGACATTGACTGGAAACGGGGGTTTGTTCCTGGGCTGGCCCTTCTTCCCCTCTATAGATTCTATAAGCGCGGTCTCTTCACCGCATATATACGCCCCGGCCCCCTGGTGTACGGCAAGATGAAATTTCACACCCTTACCGCCGATGTTGTCGCCGAGATAATTGGCTTCGTATGCCTGTTTGATGGCCGCATTCAGGATGTCAGCCGCAGCCGGATATTCACCCCTCAGGTATATATACCCATACTCGGAACCGAGCACATATCCCGATATGACCATTCCTTCTATCAGCAGGTGCGGGTTCTTTTCAAGTATAGGCCTGTCCTTGAATGTGCCTGGCTCGCCTTCGTCGGCATTGCACAGAAGATATTTGGGGAATTTCGGATCGGCCTTTGCAAAGCTCCACTTCATCCCGGTGGGAAAGCCTGCCCCTCCCCTTCCCCTCAAGCCGGACTTCTTGATTTCATCCATGATGTCCTGGGGACTAAGAGCAAGGGCCTTGGATATATTTTTGTATCCCCCGGCCTTCATGTATTCGCTGATGTCCGCTGAATTTGGATTTTCTATGTTTCTGAGTAAGAATTTTTCCATTGTATAAGTGATTAGTGTCAGTGAATAGTGTCAGTAAAATGAATAGCTGACACTAACAACTGACACTTCTGTTATTTATATTTCTCCAGTATCTCTTCTATCCTCTTCTCTGACAGGTTGTCATAAAAATCCGTGTTTACGAGCATGGCAGGCGCGGTGCCGCATGCGCCTATGCATTCCATGATTACGAGCGAAAACCTGCTGTCCTGGCTTGTGCCTCCAGGCTGGACCCCATAGCGCGTTTCAAGGAAATCCACCAGCTTCTCGGCGCCCAGTATCATGCAGGACACATTGGTACACAGCTGGATGACATGCCGTCCGGCGGGCCTGTGTCTGTACATCGAATAAAAGGACGCCGTGCCCCTGACCATGGCCTCAGGCACGTTCAGTGCCTTTGAGACACACTCCATGGCCTCCTGACTCAACCAACCGAACTCACGCTGAGCGACATAAAGCGAAGGCAGCAGCGCGCTCTTGCGGTCAGGATACCTGGCCTTTATTTCCTCGATTTCTTTCAGTACCGTTTCGTTGAACATATTTTAGTGTCAGTGTCAGTGGTTAGTGTCGTTCACTGACACTATTCACTGACACTATGCTTTTATCTGTCTATCTCACCAAGAACTATATCAATGCTTCCGATATTCGCAATCACATCCGGCACAAGTCCGCCCACACAGAGTTCGGGAAGGACCGAAACATGGACAAAGGACGGAGACCTTATCTTCATGCGGTAGGGCTTCCCTGTTCCGTCGCTTACGAAATAAAATCCGAGCTCACCTTTCGGGACCTCGGTTGCGACATACAACTCACCTTCAGGTGCTGTCTGAGGCCCCTTCGTTATAAGCACAAAATGGTGTATCAGATGCTCCATGTCGGTGAGCACCTTGTCCTTTGCCGGCAATGTAAACTTCGGGGCATCGGCCATGATCGGGCCTTCAGGCATCTGTTCAATGCATTGTCTGATCATGGAAGTCGACTGGCGGAACTCCTCCATCCTTACGCGGTAACGGTCATACACGTCCCCGTTTTTTCCGGTCGGCACTTCCCATTTGAGTTTGTCGTAGACCCCGTAAGGCATAAACTTTCTCACATCATAAGGCACCCCGGAGCCGCGGATAACGGGACCGCTCAGTCCCCAGTTGATCGCCTCTTCAGCGGATATGACGCCGACCCCTTTCGTTCTGCTGAGAAATATACGGTTCTGATCGACAAGCGTCTCATATTCTTCAATCCTGGCAGGGAACGTGTCCGTAAACTTGTAAAGGTCATCGAGCCATTGAGCGTCGACATCGTTTTTCAGCCCGCCGATCCTTGGATACGTCACAGTGAGCCTGGCTCCGCAAAGCCTTTCAAGCAGGTCAAGTAACTGTTCCCGCTCCCTGAACGTATAGAAGAAAACCGTCAACGCGCCTATATCAATAACGTGCGTGCCGAGCCAGAGGAGATGGCTTATAATCCGGGTCATCTCCGCCAGCATGGTCCTGATGTACTTTGTACGTTCAGGCAGCTCAATGCCGAACAGTTTTTCCACGGCAGTGCAATAACCGATGTTATTGGTCATTGCCGATATATAGTCGAGACGATCGGTAAGAGGCAGTACCTGCATATAGTTGCGGTGTTCCGCGAGTTTCTCTATCCCCCTGTGCAGATAACCGACATAGGGAGTGACTTTCTTTACAGTCTCTCCGTCAAGATCCAGTACCAGCCTGAGAACCCCGTGCGTAGCAGGATGCTGAGGACCCATATTGAGGGTCATTTCTTTTGTCGCTATGCGGGAGTTTTCATCTCTTTCAGATTCCATTTTACCGCCCTTTGTTTAGCAAAGAAAATTTAACAGTTAGTAAGATCGTTAAACCGAACAGCGTTACGGATCAAGTTTTACTCAAGACTGAATGTTCCATTCACTGTCATGAGTATGCAGTTCTTTTGCTTCCTCATGACCCTTATATTCCCACCCCTCAAGGCCTTTTAAGGGATAATCTTTTCGCAAAGGATAACCTTCCCAGTCTTCAGGCATCAGAACGCGCCTGAGATCAGGATGTCCGTTAAAGGAGATTCCATACATGTCGCACGTTTCCCTCTCAAGCCAGTTTGCCCCCTGCCATATCGGGACGACACTGTCTATGGAAACGTCCTTTTCCGGCACCAGTGCTTTAAGGACAAGCCTGTGTCTGTGTTTCAGAGAGTAAAGATTATATACGACTTCAAAGCGGCTTTCCCTTTCCGGATAATCAACGCCTAACAGGTCAGTAAGGTAGTCCATCCTTATGTCCGGGTCATCATGGAGAAACCGGCATATGTCGAGGACCTTCTCCTTTTTAATACGAATATGGACCTGGTCTCTGAACTGCGTTATGTCGACTATCTCGTTAAGGAACCTGTCCTTAAGTCTTTCGGTTATCTCCAAGGGCTCCATCTGAAATATTCCTTCTGAATTTTATCTTGAAGTTTAATTATGCCTTCAATCAGCGCCTCCGGTCTCGGAGGACATCCCGGTACGTAAACATCAACCGGAAGAAATGTATCAACTCCCTGGACCACTGAGTACGTGTTAAAGACCCCTCCTGAACACGCGCAGCTCCCCATGGCAAGCACGTACCGGGGTTCCGCCATCTGGTCGTATACCCTCCTGATCACCGGGGCCATTTTCTTTGTCACGGTGCCGGATATGATTATGAAGTCCGCCTGTCTCGGTGAGTTCCTTGGGATGTTGCCCATCCGGTCGAAGTCGTGATAACTTGAAACCCAGGACATGAATTCAATCGCGCAGCAGGCCAGACCGAAACCCATCGGCCACAGAGAGTTCTTTCTGCCCCAGTTAATTATCTTGTCCAGCGAAGTAATGATTGTGTTGGCGGCAGGAATAACTTTTGTTCCGCCCTCAATCTCGACCAAATCACTGCCGTGCTCCACACCCTGGTTTGTCATCATTCCCAGTTCAGCGCTCCCTTCTTCCATATATAGACATATCCGATCAGCAGGATAAATATAAAAAGCATCATCTCAACGAAACCGAAGATGCCGAGCTTGTCGTAAGATACGGCCCACGGATATAAAAAAACCGCTTCCACATCAAACACCACGAACAACATAGCGACAATATAAAACTTGACCGAAAATTTCTGCCGCGGTTTACCTACCGGCGGGTTCCCGCATTCATACGGGGCCAGCTTCTGCGCATACGGCCTGCGCGGCCGCACGAGCAGACCGGCCAGTATCGCACCAAGGCCGACTAGTATGGCCATGATGAAAAGTATGGCGACCGGTAAGTAATCTGATGGGATGTAAGTTCCAGGCATTGAGATTTTATACACAATAACAACCGCACCTGTCAATGAATATTAGTCTTGCTTATTGTTAGTTTTAACTTATTTATCAAAGAAAAAACTCACAGACCTTTATGTGTACCATTCCCCCGGCAATTAATTAGTTGACATTTGCCGCCGATGCATTCAGTAAATCTATTAAATATACTGCAGGATATAATACGCTCCGATTTTTCAAACCAAAATGAATACCGTATACCATTCGCGCGAGCATGCCGAACACGCAAAAGACTCAATTGTCCGGACATTTCATAAATATTTAAAATCCTATTATTTTTCTCTTTCAAAAAAATCAAACTCACCTTATAATACCCGTCATGAAGAACATCTTCAGCAATCCGGAAAAATCCATCGCGGCAAAACTCATCATTGCCACCGGAATCCTGATAGTAGTGGTGAGTTTTATCTTCTGGTATGCCACGCTGAAGAAGCAGGAAAAAGACATTATGTCCATCGCCACGTCATACGGCGAGTCCTTTGTCAAGTTCACCAAGCGCAGTATCAATCACAGCCTTCTGACACACAATCCTGATGAAACGCAGCAGGTGCTTGAAAACCTCGGCACTCCGGAAGGCGTGCAGAAGGTTACGATATACAACCACGAGGGCAAGGTCATATACTCATCAAACGCGGCGAATATAGGCACAGCAGTCGACACCGCTTCCGTGGCGTGCAGGTCATGCCACACAGACCCGGCAAAATCAGCCGCGCTCCTGCCGGCCGCTGTAATGTGGTCAGTCCAGAAGGAGAAAGGCGCCACTTCCCTGAAGATCGTAAGCCAGATATCCAATGAACCTGCCTGCTATTCAGCAAGCTGTCATGTCCATTCAAGTGAGCAGTCAATCGTGGGCTTTGTTGAGGCCGATCTTTCCCTGGCGCTCCTGGATGAGGCGCTCTTTAAACAGGGACTGGCCCTGACCGCTTACGTCGCGGTTTTCGTCCTCGCGGTATCATTATTTCTGGGTATCATCAATTATAAAATAGTCACCCACCCGGTGCATGAACTCTCCGTGGGTATGGAACATGCAGCAAGCGGAGACCTGGATTATTCCGTGGATATAAAATCCGTCGATGAAATCGGTGTACTCGCAAGCACGTTCAACCATATGATCAAGGACCTGAAAGCTGCCAGGGAGCAGAGAGAACGCTGGACGCAGACACTTGAAGAGGAAGTCGCGAAGAAGACCGAGGAAATCAAAAAAACACAGGCCGGGCTCATTCAGACCGAAAAGCTCGCTTCTCTCGGAAGGATGGCCGCCGGCGTCGCGCATGAAATCAATAATCCTCTTACCGGTGTGGTTACTTTTGCGCATTTAATGAAAAAGCGGTTCCCTCCGGACAGCATCGATTCGGAAGACCTGGACGTCATTATCGAACAGGCTGAACGATGCGCCAAAATCATAAAAAACCTTCTCACGTTCGCGCGTGCCACTCCCTCTGAAAAGGGGCAGATTGATATTAATAATGTTCTGAGCCGGACGATTCACCTCGTGAGGAACCAGGAAAAATTCCATAACATTAAATTCAATATCGATCTTGCAGAAAAAAGTTTTATTACGCTTGGCGAAGGTTCCCAGTTTCAGCAGATATGCCTGAACATGTTCCTGAACGCCGCCGATGCCATGAATCTCAGGGGCACGATATCGGTCGCTACCCGCGAGGTGGAAGAAGACGGCAAGCCGTTTGTTGAAATAGAATACACGGACACAGGCAGCGGCATCAAGGAAGAGGACCTGCCGAAACTCTTTGAACCTTTTTTTACCACGAAGCCGGTAGACAAAGGCACAGGGCTGGGACTTTCCGTCAGCCACGGTATTGTAAAGCACCTTGGAGGCAGCATCAGGGTAGACAGCACCGTTGGTAAAGGAACAAGTTTTTTTGTTAGACTACCGCTGTTACTACGCAAGGCATGAACAAAATATTAGTCATAGATGATGAAGCGATCGTAAGGACAAGCAGCAAGAGGACCCTTGTCCCGGAAGGGTATGACGTGAAGCTCGCCGAGAGCGGCAAGTCCGGTATAGAGATCCTTGAAAAGGAATCTTTCGATCTCATACTTCTTGATTTGAAAATGCCCGACATGGACGGGATAGAAGTCCTTAAAGTCATTATGGAAAGATGGCCAGGTACCAAGGTCATCATCGTGACCGGCTACAGTACGGTCGACACGGCCGTGCAGGCGCTGAGACTCGGCGCGTTTAATCACATAGAAAAACCTTTTACACCCGACTCCCTGCTGGCTGCGGTAAGAGAGGTTTTCGAACAATCACAGGGAACGGGGAACGCGGACTAGCCGGCTGAACAGACGGCCGGGCTGTGGGGCATCTCTCCTTCCTGGAGGGGGAAGAGTTTGTGAAAACCCGAAGCAGTGCTTCGGCAATTCTCTTCGTAAAAAAGGGGCCACGTGACACTAAAAGACATCGCAGAAATACTTGAAGCCGACGTAATAGCGGACCCGGACGACCTCAACGCGACCATAAAAAATGCGTGCAGCGCTGACATGATGAGCGCGGTACTGTATTATCACACGCCGGATTCCCTGCTTATTACCGGACTCACCCAGCCGCATGTAATAAGAACGGCCGAGATTGCCGGCATCAAATCCATCGTGTTCGTGCTGGATAAAAAACCCGGAGCAGAAACCATAGAACTCGCCAGGCAGAAAAGAATCGCCATTCTCTGCACGCGCTTTTGCATGTATACCGCTTCCGGCAAACTCTATCAGGCGGGGCTTCCCGGCTGCCTGTTCAAGTAGCCCGGGATCGGTCATATGGAAAAAACCATAGAGGGAAGTTTCCAGATAATCGGCGGTAATTTCGCAAACGCCGGCGAGGCCTCCATGCAGCTGAAATCAAAACTTATGGAACTCGGCGTGGACGAGGGGATCATAAGAAGGGCGGCGATAGCCACGTTCGAAGCCGAGATGAACGTGATTATTTACGCCGCAGCAGGAAGGCTCCATTATTACATCACCCCCGGCAGCATTACTATAAAAATAGACGACATGGGGCCCGGCATCGAAAATATAGAAATGGCGATGCAGGAAGGGTACTCTACCGCCCCCGACTGGGTGAGGGAAATGGGATGGGGGGCTGGGATGGGTCTGCCCAACATGAAGAAAAATTCCGACGAATTCAG
Organism: Nitrospirota bacterium; assembly: GCA_040756635.1. Taxonomy (GTDB): domain Bacteria; phylum Nitrospirota; class Thermodesulfovibrionia; order UBA6902; family UBA6902; genus UBA6902. The sequence goes on along the minus strand of JBFLYJ010000023.1, from coordinate 321 downwards.
GATAGATTCCGTTGTAGGGGAAGGAACGATGATCGAGATGAAAATTAACTTATCTTAATTTTCAAACGAATCCTGCCGATCCCTTTGCGGGCCTGAATCGTCCCGTCCAGGGAAGGGGGAGTAATAAGAGGGGGGCTGATATGAAACTCAGAGATGTTGTCGAAAGCTTATCACTGGAAGTAAAGACCGGCAAAGCAAACCTTGATAATATTGTCACGGGCGTCTATATCAGCGATCTGCTATCCGACGTAATGGGCAACAGCAAAGAAGGGAATATATGGATCACTCTCCAGACACACCTTAATATCGTGGCGGTTGCAG
>JBFLYJ010000229.1:0-5722 GCA_040756635.1 Nitrospirota bacterium | reverse complement strand
ATGCTTGAGGGGCTCGACACGGCGGCCCGTGACTTCAGAGGTGACTTGTCATCCACACTGATGGAGGTTATAGCTCCCTTCAGAAACAGGCACTTTACAGACCGTTACACGGATGTGTCATTTGATCTCTCAAGGGCCATTTTCATATTATCTGCCGACAGCACGGAATATATAGAGAGCCCTCTTAAAGATATCCTCGAAGTAATCAAACTGTAATTTCTAAACAATAGCTCTCTCCCTTTGATCAATCCCTCTTATGTAGGAATTAATCTTTTTTAGTAGACAAGATATTGAATACGGATTCATAATTATATTGTCCGTAATTTTTCGGACGGCTCTCTTGCTGGTTGGTGGCTGCCGGTGAAAATCTATGCGGTCACGATAAATTGCACCCCTGATTCATATTGCATAAGAAAGGAGGAAAAAGGTGAAGTTTCTAAAGGCATTGGGTTTTATCTTTTTCTTTTCGATGCTGATAGCTATTGTTGCTGTTATGGCTACCAGTTAATGTAAAGCTGACCCGTAATTATTCTGTGATTGTGTGTCCCTTCGAAGAGGCTCAGTTCAACCGCTTCGAAAAGAGAGGGGAGAATTTTATTAAAAAAAACCTGCCGAAATTCCTTTTTCCTGCGAATTGCCAGCCGCCAAATCTAATCTTTTAACTTGCTGCAGCACAACTGTTTTTTTCACAGGGCAAGCCCTCGTACCGAATTAATAATTTATTTACTGTTTCAGAAATGGACAGGAATTCTCTGTTTTAGTTTGACCGCTTCCTCATCAGCACGAAGCAGCTTATATCACTATCGCGCTGCCGGTGATAATTTGCTGGGAACGGAATGCAGATTTTTTGCGCTTCTTCTGGTGAGTTCATACACGGCTTTGACATGCATAAACCTGATGACATCATGCATCGTCCTGCATCCTTCCGGGGTAAAATTATCAAAAATCGGATCAACGAGGTTTAGTGGAGCGATATACTTCAGGGCCTCATCATATCCACCGGAAGAAGCGGACGCATTCTGCCCGGAGCAGTCAACCGATGATCCCGCGTTCATTGCCCTGCGAACCTCTATGTCCACACGGTTATATGCACTTCGCAGACCGTGATACTTATACTTTGTCAAAATATCGAAATGCTGAAGGGACCTGCGCATGGCAATACACAGTTTGGCGTAGGAATTCCTGAGATGGTCTGCATCGCATTTCGGGTCCTGCTCCTTTGCACTGCTCATCTCAGTAATGAATCCTATCGCGGTTTCATTGCTTTCGATCATTACTTTGTAATAATGGAACGCGGACCTCATAGTGAGAACGTTTTTTACCGGGGCTGTATCATCCTGCCCGGTTTTGTTCACTATATCTTTTGCTGTATCGAACTCGCCTGCTTCGGCATAAGAGACAGCAGTCATTATGTTGTTAAAACTGTTTAGTAATCCCTGAAAACGTTTCATTCCTTTTTAACCTCTTTTCAATGGCGTCCAAATTCGAAAGACCGTTTGTATCACCTGTCTTTATATAGTCCTGCCCTTTCTTAAGTCTTTATTCCGTAAAAGATATACATTGTGCCGATCATGACCGCCAGATACAGAAATGTCATAATTGAGCCGGCCTTTATGTAGTCGACTGTTTTATATCCTCCCGGGCCCATGATGTAGGCGTTTACCTGATGGGTAGGGAGTACGAACGTATTGGAAGCGGCCACTGCTACCGTCAGGGCCGCCATCCTCGGATCGGCGCCGCCCCCCATCGCCATATTGACTGCCAGCGGTACGAGAAGGACTGTTGCCCCGACATTTGAAACAACGAGTGTAAACAGGGAAGTTAGAATGCCTATGACTGTCAGGAGCATGATCGGAGACACATTGCCGATAAGCGTAAGAATGGACGTAGCTATATAAGCGGCTGTCCCCGTCTTTTCGGTTGCCACACCCAGAGGTATAAGGCCTCCCAGAAGGAATACCGTCCTCCAGTCCACTGCCTGGTACGCTTCATCGATACTCAGGACGCCGGTAAGGATCATCCCGAGCGCGCCGGTCATCAGTGCGACTGAAAGTTTTACCTTGCCCGAGAATACAAGGGCTAGCGCCACCGCGAAACAGAGAAGCGCCATGGTTGCCTTGTGGGTTTTCATTACTTCAGCTTCAAAAGGTGTGATAAATGACAGGGCCTTGGAATCCTTCAGGATAGCGAATTTTTCCCACAGACCCTGAAGAAAGATCACGTCCCCGGACTGCAGAACGATGTCCGAGAGACCTCCGTAGTATATTTTGTTTCTTCTCTTGATGGCCAGAGGGTTGACCTGGTACTTGTCGCTGAAATGCACTTTACGCAATGTCTGTCCTTCCAGCTCGGAACGCGGGGTGATTATCGCCTCGACCTTTCCCGCATTGCTGGAGGAAAGCTCATCTTCAAACACTTCAAGTTTATCTTTCAGCCGCAATCCGAAATCTTCGGCGAACCTGAGGATGTTTTTCCTGGCGCCTACCACCGCGATATCATCATTAGGTTCGAGACGCATGGTCTGGGTCGGCGCGAATATTTTCTTTTCCTCGGAGTGTCTTGCGACTGCCACTACCGACACCAGGTAATTTGGACGAATGGCGAGCTGCTCGAAATTCCGGGTGCATTCGCAGTCCGAGGGGACTTTGAGTTCATAGATACTGTTTGATGAGTAATAAATTTTACTGAAGTCAACGTCCTGCTCTTTTATCTCAGAGCTTCTGTTTGGAAGTACGAAACGGCCTAAGATTACGAAGTAAGCCACTGCCGCGATGACAAGAGCGATCCCTATCGGGGTAACGTCAAAGAGTCCGAAGGGTTTTAATTTGCTGGGGGCCATCAGGTCATTCAGCAGGATCAGGGGACTCGAACCTACCAGCGTAAGACATCCGCCGATGATACCAAGAAACCCCATCGGTATGAGCACACGTGACGGCTGGACATTCATCTTTTTGCATACTCTCTGGGTCGCCGGCAGAAAAAGCGCTACCGCGCCGATGTTCTGCATAAAAGAGGAGATGAAAGCGACCGTCGAAGAGACCAGCGCGATCAGACGTGATTCACTGTTGCCCGCGAGTCTGGTGATAGGTTTTGCGACCTTGTTCATTATTCCGGTCCTGTCCAGTCCCGCCCCGATAATTATCACGGCGATGATGGATATGACCGCATTACTGCTCAGACCCATAAAGGCTTCCTGTCCGCTTACAAGTCCCAGAAGCGGCAGGGCAACCATTACGATTATCGCTACTACATCGACCCTTACCCATTCAACTATGAAGAGGAAGACCGCGGCCGCGATTACTGCCATGACCAACATCATATCAACTGTGAGCACGAATATAATTCCTCCTGTTTGAAATGTCCTCTTGCATAATCAGTACACTGAGCGAAGACGCGGCATTATGCTTCCGACAGGCAGAAGACAGGGATATTTGCATTTGCAGCTTCCTCTCCGGAAAGATGTTCTGGTTCCGTCAGGATAAAGGTCACCCGCTTAAGCTCCCTGCACAACTCGTTGATCGTCCTGTCCGTGTCTCCGAATTTGACCGTATGAGTGAAGAGTATGTTTTTCTCTGAAGCCCTCGCCCTGAAGGCTTCGGCCCCTTTTTCCGTGTTTGTCTTTAATTCATCCTTGACCCTGTCATTAAGCGCAGAGAAGAGGCGTCTGCCCACCGGGATCACATTCAGCGCGGCGATTTCATAATTCATCCTGTCGGCCATACTGAGGGCATAGCTGACAAGTTTCTCTGAAAAGCCTTCTTCATATCCTACGACAATGATCTTTTCCCTTTCCGTCTCCTTTTCCGCCTTTGCGGCCTTTAGCAATGCGTGGGCGTGATCATGTTCTCCGGCTTCTGCAAACGTTATGGCCTCCATTGTCGTGTCGTGTTTTTTCGCAAACGATCCGGATGTGGCAGTCACGGCTTTCGTCATCTGTGCGGCTATCTCTGATTCCTTTATAATATTGCGCGCAGTCTCTGCTTCACCCGCTTCAGCAAAGGTCACCGCGGTCATCACATTCTCAAATTTCATGGCTATTTTTTTTAATGAAATCATTTGCTCCTCCTTTTGTGTTCTTTTAAAGACACTGATGGTATTACAAGAGATGTGCCAGTCAGTAACTGCCTGAAAACTAAAGATTAAAAATAATTGGGGTTAAATTGGATGTTTCAAATATGAACGGCACTGAACAGATATGAACATTTCCGTGACCGGAAGAGCCGGACAGTCTAAATAATATTACGGGAGGACATTATGAGCGTTTATGATCGGAAACGGTGACAAGAGGGCATTTGAGATTATTAATAAGGTCGGCGATCTCAGGGTTTGATTTATTCATTCCCGGGGGAACACCGATGACAGCGAAAAGGACATTCCCTTTAGTGCCGGTGAGGGTCTGGATCTCATCCGTTAACCGGCCTCCGGATTCGATCATGCTGTAGATTACACCGCGCTTTTTCAATTCGGGCAGACAACGGCTAAGCGCCGCCGCTGCTTTGCCTGGCTTGTATAAGATTTCAAGCCCGGTGTCTAACCTTTCACATACATTTATCGCGTATTTTAACGAACTGAGGTCTGAATCCATTCCCGAAATAGCCAGTAATATCTTATGACGTGCGGCCCCTGAATTTTTGTCCGCGGTGATTTTTTCCGCCGGGACGACCATTCTGCCGACGGCCTTGTCATTCTTGTCAATTACGGCCGCGGTCTTCACTTACCGGGTCCCTCCCAGCAGCGCCGAAGTGAAGCTCTCATACTCCGGACGCCGGTTTTCGGCCGAGCTCTGCGCGAGCTGACGGACGGACATCACATGCATAAATCTGATGATATCATGGATGGTTGTACAGCCTTCGGGAGTAAAATCGTCGAACATGGGGTCCACCAGATTCAGTGGCGCAACGTGGCCCAGTATATTTTTTTCTTTATCACGTATACCTGCCTTTATAAATTCAGCAGAAGATGAATGAGCACGTTCAGGAAGGTCACCTGAAATAACGCCGTTTATTATCAGATTGATTCGCGTGTCGATCCGGCTTAATACCCCGTGAAGACTCATGTATCTGTAGTGCGTAAAGACATCGAAATTCTCCATCGCAGATTCAACGGTAAAATACAATTCCTGATAGGAGTTCTTCACATAAGTCATATCAGCCGGGGAATCAGCCGACAGTCTTTTGTTCATGTCGGAAATAATCCCGACGGCCCTGTTGCTGCTTTCAAGCACTCTTCTGTAATGACCGAAGAGTGCCTGAAAGGACGGCTGTGAAACATTGTTATCCTTATGTATTCCTATGAGGGACTTCAGGCGTCTGGTGAAATCCCCTGACACTATTTTTTCTTTTATGCCTTCCAGAGTACCGGCAGCTTCAGGGACCTTCCTGTAACCTTTCATCTTTTTATCACCTCGTAATTGCTGTGCGTATAAATCCTTTAAAGTCATTACACCTTTCTGTGACTTAATGCCTCTTCTGCGGCGATCGCTTTCTTCTCTTCACTGCGTCCCTGCCAGATCGCGCGCAGTACGATAAAGGCGCCGAGGGCCAGAGCCGTGATCATTATGCCGAAGCTGGTGCTCTTCATTATCTTGACTGTGGTTTCACCCAGGGTCTCTATTACTCCCAGCTGTGAGAGATATACAGGCACCATCAGCGCGCGGCTGAAGAGGACGATGACCATGATAAGGCCCCTGACCATCTTGATCATGAACGGTTTTACATAAGTC
>JBFLYJ010000228.1:0-5726 GCA_040756635.1 Nitrospirota bacterium | reverse complement strand
ACATTATTTAATATCCATTTCAGGGAACTGAAGTATAAAAACAGGTTATAAGGAGGTCAAGTCGAAATGCCAGTACATCCATTACCCGATCTGCGGGCAGTCATCTTATCCAGGGCCGGGAGCCTAAAAACAGTCGTAATCTCTCTTGTATCATTGATATTATTCGCGGCATCGGCCTATTCCGTTTACGCGCCGGCCGGAGGTGCGGGCGGGCCGGCATTCTCAGATCCGGCCGAGATCATGGAAATGCCTGATGAATGGCAGGCAGGGCCGATCACTCACGCCCAGAAAGACGCCGATCTGGTAGTCACCCTCGACGGACAGATGTATCACGCATGGGAACCCCTCATCCAGGCCTACGCTAAAGAGCACGGCCTTAAAATAGTCGTCAACAACGGGACCTGCGGAGTTTCCGCGGGCGGACTTGCACATAAATCGATCGACATGGGTGTGTTCTGCTGCCCGCCTGACCGGACAGACAGGCTTCCGGGGATCCGCTTTCATACTTTAGGAATAGCGGCCCTCGCCCTGCTGGTCCATCCAGATAATCCGAACGGTGATGTTACTCTGGAGCAGGCACGGCAGTTATTCGGGGGAACAATCCGCAAGTGGTCCCGGCCCGGTGAAGCCGGAAAGACATACAGCCTGGTATTACCCGTAGGCAGACTCCACTGTAAATTAAGGCCCGGCCACTGGCGATTGGTCCTGGACAACAAGGAACTCTTCAGCCCGGACCTGATTGAAGTGGGCGCCATGCCGGACATGATAGCGAAGGTATCAGCCAACCCGGGAGCGATCGGTTTCGAGACCATCTGGATGATGCGCTACTATGAAGACATGGGGAAGACTAAATTCCTCAAAATAAACGGACACAGCCCCGAGGACCCGGCCAATATACTCTCACTGAAATATCCGTTATACCGCGTCTACAGTTATGCGACCTGGGAAGGGAAAAATCTCGAAAATCCGTACGCAGTAAAACTGGGTGAATATTTAATGCAGGCTGCCGAGCACCTTGATGCCAAATACGCTTTCATCCCGGCATCGGAATTAAGAAAGGCCGGCTGGAAATTCAGCGGCGGTGAGCTTACAGGTGAACCGGAACAATAATATGGGAAGTGAACACAAAGAACACGCCGGAGAAAACTCATACAACGGCACAGGGACTGTCGTAAATACGCTTAACAGGATCCCTCTGACGATAAAAATGGTGATGGTGACGGTGGTCATCGGGCTGTGTCTGTGGGCGGTAATGGAGTATATCCAGAGCGCGAGACTGAAAAAGATTTTTTATGTTCAGTTATTCGTCAGGCTTTCCGAGCAGTCCATGGAGTGGCGGATAAGTCTCGACCGGTACATAAGGTTCCACCATGAAACCGCAGAGATCATCGTCTCCCAAAAGGCGTTCAGCGATTACGTAAATAAACAGCAATGGACCGCCCCCCCTGGAGAGATCAAATACTATACACAGCCGCCCCCATGGTTATTGCGGCCTTCGGTATTACGCACCCTGGTCCGCCCCCGATACGCCTTACTGCTGGACGCGGAAGGGAAGGTCAGAGAAGTATATTCCCGATACTCCGGGACGCTGGACATCCCCGAACTGCTTGATCCGTCGCCGCTTTTAATATCCAAAACCAGAGAACAGAGCTTTGTCACAAAGATAGACAAAATGCATTACATTATTACATCCGAACTGGCGCAGGACCGCAAGTCCGCTGTTATGCTGGCCTCTCCCTTAGATGAAGAGTTCCTGGTCTCCGCAATAGGCATTTTGCAGCCGGGCTATCTTATAGCCCTTGTGGACCAGGAAAAGGACCCGACCGTCGTGATAAGCAGCAATCATGCGATACTTCCTCCGGGCACGCACATTCACGATCTCGGTAACCGGTTCCTGGTCACAGGACAGAACACCTACAATTACGGCGCTGCGGAATATATGATCAATCTTGTTTCCCTGATATCGAGGGAGGAGGCCGATAAGCTGACCGACTCGGTGCTGTCGACCGGCAGGTACCAGCGTAATATAATCGCCCCTGCGTTTATCCTGACGTTTGCGGTCCTGCTGATGGTGATCACCAGGAGGATAAGCCGCTTAAACAGGCGAATGTCTGAATTTTCGCAGCAGACTTTAGGCGCAAAGACAGGGGAACTTCCCAAAGGGGACGAACTATATCTCCTGGAAAAGAGGTTTGAGCGTCTGACCGAAGAAGTGGCGGAGGCGCGCGAGATCATAAAGAAACAGGCTGAAGAGAGGACCCTTAAAGAGTCTCATGAAAGACTCCTGATAGTGCTGGACAGCCTCGAAGCCATAGTATACGTCGCCGACATGAATACGCATGAGCTGCTGTTCGCAAATAAATATACCCGCAACCTGTGGGGGGACATAGAGGGCAAAATATGCTGGCAGTTCCTTCAGACCGGCCAGCAGGGGCCCTGTAAGTTCTGCACCAATGATAAACTGCTCACTCCCGCAGGTGAACCGGCAGGCGTATATCGCTGGGAATTCCAGAACACGACGAACGGCAACTGGTACTATATTATAGACCGCGCCATTAAGTGGATAGACGGACGCGTTGTGAGACTGGAAATAGCAACGGACATAACCGAACGCAAGAGGGCCGAGAACAGGATCAGGGACTCCCTGCGTGAAAAAGAGATCCTGCTGAAGGAAATCCATCACAGGGTCAAGAACAACATGCAGGTCATTTCCAGTCTCCTGAACATCCAGTTCGGAAAGCTCAAAGACAGGCCGGAAGCCGACCTTTTCAATGAAAGCCGAAACCGGATCTCGGCGATGGCGCTTGTCCACGAAAAACTCTACAGGTCTGAGAGCCTTTCAAAGATTGACTTCGCCGACTATATCAAAAGCCTCACAAACAGTCTCTTTACATTTTATGACAAGAGCACCAGAAATATTTCTGTCAGGGTAAATGCAGACCGGATCTTTCTCGGAATTGACTCAGCCATCCCCTGCGGCCTCATAATTAACGAGCTGGTTTCTAATTCAATGAAATACGCGTTTCCGAACGATCGGAGCGGTGAAATATCCATTAGTCTCAGTAACGCAGTCCCCGAAAGCGGCTGGGATTACGAGCTTGCTGTAAATGACAACGGTATCGGGATCCCTTCCTCGACAGACATAAGAAAAACCGTTTCGCTCGGCCTGCAGCTTGTCACCAATCTTGCAGAACATCAGCTCCAGGGCAAGGTTGAGTTGTTCAGAAACGGAGGCACCGAATTCAGGATATACTTTAAGGAACCTAAATATAAGAGCCGGTTATAACGTCATGCGATGCTTTATCATACACGGTACAATCCATTATACTTATACAGCCGTAGCTGCTTAACCTTTATAGGATTCGTGGGCAAATGGAATCAATCGGTCAGGTATTAGTCAGGGAACTTGACGTAGTATTCTTTATCTATGGTCTCGCCTTTTTAATAATGGGTATTTCGATCCTTTTGCAGCCCAAAAAGGACAGTGATCATAAGATAGCGGAAATTTTTTGGCTCCTGGCATTCTTCGGTATCTCACACGGCGCCAATGAACTTCTGGATATGTGGGCGATAATCAGGGGCAGGAATGACCTGCTGGATGCCGTGCGATGGCTGTGTCTTGTGATTTCCTATCTTTTTCTTTTCGAGTTCGGCAGGAGGTTTTTTCGCCTTAACATGGCTAATGCCCCTGCCTGGCAGAAAAAGACCGCGGAAATGTTCCGGTGGTGGTCGCTGCCTCTTATAACTCTCCTTATTTTTATCAGCGCCTTAATGTCCCGGGATTTCTGGAAAGTGGGGAGCATCCTGGCCAGATACGCACTCGGTCTTCCCGGCGGGCTTTTGATCGGGTTCGGCTTCCTGTTTGAATTCAAATATGAGAAAGATATTTTGGGACCTCTGAAGGTAAAAAAATATTTCATTTCCGCCGGGGCCTCGTTTCTGATCTACGGCTTGCTTGGAGGGCTGGTCGTTCCAAGAGCGGACTTTTTCCCGTCAAACGTCCTTAACACGGAAACTTTTATCGAAGTTGTCGGAATGCCTGTCCAGGTACTGCGTGCAGTCTGCGCCTTGGCAGCCGCCTGGTCCATCAGCGGAATACTGAAGATCTTCAACTGGGAGATGAAGGACAGGCTGCAGAAGCGCACCGACAGGCTGCAGTCGGTCAACGAGGAACTCGAGCTTGAAATAGGCGAGCGCAGACAGGCACAGGAACAGCTCAATGCGTCGCTGAAGGAAAAAGATGTCCTTCTGAAGGAAATCTATCACCGGACCAAGAACAACATGCAGGTCATTACCAGCCTGCTGAACCTCCAGTCACACCAGATTGACGATCCGAGGTATGTAGCGCTTTTTGATGAAAGCCGGAACAGGATAGTCTCGATGGCCCTGGTCCATGAAAAACTCTACCGCTCGAAAAACCTCTCCAGCATCGACTTTAAAGATTACATAACAAGCCTGGTAAACGGACTCCTTACGTTCTACGGGAAAAGCGCGAGGAACGTCTCATATACTGTAAACGCCAACGGGATAATCCTCGGGATAGACTCAGCCATCCCCTGCGGGCTTATCATCAACGAACTGATCTCAAACTCGCTCAAGCATGCATTTCCAAACGAGATGAGCGGCCACATATCCATAGAGCTTAAAAGGACATCCGCCGGCAGTGAGGAAAGCGAATATGATCTGACCGTAAGTGACGACGGGATCGGTATATCGAAAGATATCGACATCAAAAGTACAAAATCCCTGGGCCTTCAGCTTGTCACTAATCTCACCATGCACCAGCTCCGGGGGAGTATAGAGTTACGGAGAAACGGCGGCACCTCTTTTTATATACGTTTCAGAGAACTAAAATACAATGATCGATTATAATACAGGCCATATTAAAGGAGATCCGACGTGGGCAGAGCAAAAATACTGATAGTCGAAGACGAAGCGATAATCGCGAAAGACCTGCAGTGGAGGCTGGAAGGCATGGGGTATGACGCCCCGCTCATCGTGGCTACGGGCCAGGAAGCCATACAAACGGCGCATGAGAGCACCCCCGACCTGATTTTAATGGACATCATGCTGCTCGGCCCCATGGATGGGATTGAGGCCGCCAACCGTATACGCGCTGAAATCGATGTCCCCGTAATATATCTGACCGCCTATGCCGACGAAGAAATACTCGAAAGGGCCAAGATAACCGAACCTTTCGGATATCTGATAAAACCCATTGGAGACAGGGAACTGCACAGTAACATCGAAATAAGCCTTCACAAACATATGGTGGACAGGAAATTAAGAGAGAATGAAAAGTGGCTTCTTACTGTGCTTACGAGCATCGGCGACGCGGTCATCTCGACTGACATTAGCGGACGCATCATATTCATGAATCCGGCCGCCGAAGCCCTGACAGGGTGGAAGGAAGAAGAGGTCTCGGGGAAGGCACTTGAAGACATCTTCAATATAATAAACGAAAAAACCGGGGAGAAAGTCGAAAACCCGGTACAGATGGTGATCAATCAGGGAGCTGTCGTCGGTCTTGCAAACAACACAGTGCTGATTACCAGAAACGGGTCGAGGATCCCTATCGATGACAGCGGCGCGCCGATCAAGGACGAAAAAGGGAACATACTGGGCGTTGTCATGGTGTTCTCCGACATAACGGCCAGAAGAAGGGCGGAGGAACTGCTGCTGCAGTCGAAGAAGGACTGGGAAGGTACGTTCAATACAATTACCGA
>JBFLYJ010000227.1:0-5782 GCA_040756635.1 Nitrospirota bacterium | reverse complement strand
TCAGACCGATCAAAAAGCCGCTGAGGCATGTAAGGATTTGTTTCAGGCCCTACCGGTAAGGATGTCTTCTCAGACACTTCCAGTATAACATATTGTTTTCAAAGAACAAATAAGACGAAAATTCAGGACCTCCCCCGGATTTGGAACTTTCCACAGGTTATCCACAGGGGTTCTGAATGGACTATATAATAAACGCATTGCCGTCATCAATATCATGTTCTTTCTTCTCACCTATGATTTCATTCTTTGATGAATACTCAAGCCGGTAGACCTTGATAAACCCGGTCTTGATTTCGAGTTTTTTGAGCTTCTCGATAAGCTCGTTCCTGCCGCGTCTGCTGAGCCTGCATTCAAACACACTCTTCTGTACCCTGAAGCCGAATCCCTTAAGCGCCTTGTCGACGCGGGTCCTCTCCGTATCAGAGGTTATGTCGTAGACAACTGCGTAGTCGGAAATGGTACTCACCTGTCTGTTATTCCGGTTTATTCATAATTTAATTTTTTGTGTTTAGTAGTTCCCGGATAAGTTTTGGAATGAAAATATAGACTGGTATGCAAATCAGCAGAAGTAAGAGAAAAGAATTGAGTAGCTTAAACTCAGTTAGAAACTGCTTTATTCCTGAATAGGTGTATAATGGATCAAAACTGTCCAAGCCCGGAGCATATATCTGCCAGAAGGTAATAATCAAGGCAATGATTGCGATCCAAAAAGCTTTTATAGTGACTTGTTCAATTCTGTCATTTCGATCCGATTCGATTTTGTTCCTTGCCGATTCGATTTTATTACGTTCAAATTCAATTTTCCCTTCTACATACCGTGATAATTCGGCGATCTCTTTTTCGACTTCCTGATACAACTTATCTATATTCAGCAGTCCCATCCACTGGTTATACATTTCGGTTCCCTGTTCCTGTGGTGTTATCTCGATGAACCAGTATTTATTAATGAATTTTATAAAATCGCCCTGTAAATCGCTTGCTCTCTTTTGCAATTCATCGAGAGGTTTATTTTTGAAATCACTATCCTTTGTAATATCAAATATATCATCTGAAAATTTCAGCAGCATCGCACGCTGGAAGAGGACAATAAGCGCCATTTGATAGTACATGGATTTCATATGCTGTTTGAGAACATTTCTGCAGAAATCACTGTTGTCTCCCATCATGACGAGACTGTATCGAGATATTCCATAAAGCGACCCTGAATTTACCCATCTGTTGTAGGTATGTTTTCGAAGAAGTTCTTTCATCAATGAGGGATTGGCGATACTTGGGGAATTTCCATCTACAAACAGGTATCGATACCAGTCGACATGCTTTTCATATGCGTAGCTGTCACAGCACCGCTTTGTCAGGTCGTCAATCACCTTCTTTTCAGCATAATAGGCAACAACGAACATCCTGTCATCAGTAAAAGGGGTAAAGTATATTTCAATTTCAGTTGCCCTGTTCGATTCTTTGAGTTTAAAGGGATACAAAAGCTTTCTTACAATTTCACTGAGATATTCAATGTCATTTCCGGAGTCAAGATGCACATGCCCAAAACATTCATTGATGGTTTTTGAGTTATCTGTTTCATGAAAAAGTGTCATTCTACTAGGAAGGAGTTTGGCGTCGCATTTAACTTTGTCCGTGTTGATTTTGCCGGAATTTAAAAAAGGAGGATAGACCCGCCGTGAGATATCGTTATATCTGAGCAGGTCGGGGAATGCCGTTTCATTGTCGTCAATACATTTTTCGGTTGTTACTGTTAACAACCCGATCTGGTTGTCAAAGAGATGCAGGTCAATAGATCTGACCTCAGTCGTAATACAATTATTCCGGCTCTGATCATCATATATATACTCTACTTCCAAATAATTGTAATCATTTCTTGCAAGATACTCCATTCCGGTATTGCCAGCTTTATTGAAAATAGCCTGCCTGACAAAAGGATGAAAATAATAAAAGTCGTTATAGGTCTCCACTGTGTCAATAGTAAATTCCTGAACTGTCCATCCCTCTTTGCACAATTTGGCCGTAATGTCCTCGGGCAAGATGCTTCCTCCATCTCCCTTTTCATATTTGAACGGAAAGATGAATATTGTAAAAAAGTCGTTATTGATCATTTGAAATATCCGTAGAAGACATTTGTCTTCGCACCGACTCCGGATTCGGTAAGGGCGTGGCATAATATCCTACTTGCTATCTTCAGGAGGCCTGATGTCGAGTCTTTCAAGTTTTTTCTGTTTGCCAGTCTGAAGCAATATTTTACCCCGGCAGGCACGGTCAGGAAATGAATCGGAACAGGCGAATACCAGTCGGCTGGAGGGTATTCATTTGGTTTGTCAGGATTTGAATAATACTGCTGATAGTGTGGCGTAATAACATCTAGTTCGAGAAACTTTTGGTCATCATTAAGGCAGGGGTGGGCGGTGAAGAAGACCACAGCTCCAGAGCCATCTTTCCTTCCAAATATCTGATCAATGGAATTGTTAATCGTTTCCTGATTAGTAGTTTCAAACAGTAGACGCATTTCATCGTCAGTCCCATGATCCCGAATCTCTTCTGCCGCGCGTAACGCAGCACCTTTCAGGGAACTTCCGGGGATGAGCGGCAGTCCAGTTGTCCAGTCAAACATAAACCCGTTTTCCAGCGGGTGTTCATAGCCCATGCCGCAGACAAGCCTTGATGCGGTAGTCATATCGATTGCAACTCCGACGCCATCAATAAGTTGTTTGCGGATCATGAAGGCATTCACATAGTCCGGTTTTGTTGAAAGCTCTATTAATTTACTAAAAAAAGACGTCTTTTCGGTTATTGTTTTTTTAAATGAGTTGCTTTCATAAACATCCGCTCTTTTATAAAATGTCAATGAAAGATTAGGGGCGGTCTCAGGACCCTTTGCCACTATCTCATCTGGAAGCGGTATCGGCATCTGGTTCTCCTTCCTCTGGGCCGGCTTTTTCAACTGGTCGTTTCTCTTCGTAAAAGGCCAGAGCGAATTTCTTCATCCAACCGGCATACTCAATAGCTTCCTTCTGCATTAGAATATATCGTTGAGTAGGGAGGGCTATAATTTTGTCAGTCAGATGTCCGTTGCTGTCTGAAAAAAGAAGCTGGCCGAATATCGACAGGACTTCCAAGTATTCTGCTTTCTTTTTGTCATAAGCTTTGGCTTGAAGATATGCAATAGTTTGTCCCAGACCATTCTGCATAACCATCGGGCCAAGGCCCTTGAAAAAGTTTTTGAGGGATTCATTATGTTTAATATTTTCCTGCGCATAAAGGGATTTCATGAGGGGCAATATCTTTTCGCCACGTTCTATCGATTTCAGTTTCAATTTTGCACCTCCTTCTGGCGATATCGTCTCAGCCATTTGCCACCTCGCTTGCTGCATGCCGGAAAGCAGGCGCAAGGTCAGAGCTCATTTTTACAAACCCATAACCAATGGTCTCATTGCCGCCGATCTGCATGATGCAATTGTTAATATTTAAGGAAAGAGTCGCGATCGCGGCATTCCCTTTAAACGCGGGCTTCATAATCGTGTAAAAGACTGCATCAGCGGGAACAACTTCTTCATACCAGAGGTTATTGCTTTTTTTAGTTTCATCATCAAGTACGTTTCGGGCAATGATCTGAGTTGCCGTTGTCACAAGAGTCTTAAAAACGTCATCGGAGACTATAATTATCCTGTCCTTCAGGACATCTTCCGGAATATGATATCCGGTCAGTTTCGTGAAAAATTTAAACAGGCCCACTGAAGAAGAACAGTCTGAGACCGTAACGGGAAAGTCCTCAAGGATTACTGAATATCCTTTAAAAGCGGTGTCCGGGGATACCGTAATTTCGTTTTTGGGTAACCCGATGAAGTCTAAATCTCTTTTTAAACGCTCAATTACAAATGGACAGGTTGCCCATTTAAAAACACCTTCTGAAGACCTCACTGGAAACAGGAGAATTTTCGCGTCTGTAAATATGACTTTACCAGAAGTGCTGTCTCTTTGTGCATCTCCTTCATTCCCGAAGATTGAGGGCACTTGAGCGCTGAGAGCATCGTTCTGTTCAAAGAAACATCTTAAACTTCCTTTTATGCCGGAAGAATATACGCAGGGATATTCCGTATGTTTTTCACGCTGCACTGGCAAGTCGATTGCTCCGGCTGAATCACCGGCTCCTGCATGCAAAGGCGTCAATGTGTAAAAAGTATAAAGGCACCCATCTATGGACATACTTATTCTCCTTCCCCGTTGATTTTTGCGCCGCAAGCCAGCATAACGTGGTTAAATCCCATATCGGAATACGGCGGATAAAGTATTTTTTCATTATCGAATCTATCAATAAAGCGCACTATTTCGGTGTCAGAGCCTTCCTGTATCCTGACCATGTATACAGAACCGGCCGGTACTGCGCTTACCTGTCGTTTAAGCCGCCTGCTTTCCTGTTTGCCGTCAGTCTTGTTTGAAGCAAAACTATATACGCTTATTATAAGATGGGCCTCCGTAAAGGCAAATATAAGTTCAAGCTTAAGTTTGAAACCATCGGGAAAAAGAAGCAATCTTTTCGTCCCGTCGTCAATCCTGTGCGGAAATGGGAGCCATCCATCTGTGAAAACCCCATGCTGAAGCAGCACCAACCGGAAGGTCTGAGTCTTTAATATCTGCTCATTCAAAGATCTGCGTGAAATCGTAAGCGTTTCTTTAAGTCTATTAACAGTATTAAGCTTTTCTACATTTGCGAGATGGGACTCACTGCCCAATTTCAAAGACCCTTCCTTTAGCTCAGTATTTACTGAACAGTAAAAACCGTAGTTGTTTTGCAACCGGTTATAGTTCGTGACATAGAACTTTGTCTTTTCAACCGTTCTGTTGCCTGATCTTAAGCCCGCTGTATTCAGAGATATGCCGACGCGGTCTTCAGAAAGGCAGGGATTAATGCCGTCCATTTTTATGTCTCTCAATGACAGACGATACGATAAGAGTGCTTTCATTGAAATGTAATCAGGTGGATAAAGGTTGTCCGGCTTTTCTTTCGGGATGTTAGGGCATGCCGTAATAAAGTCCTGGTCCGACTCAAGAGGGATGTATTTCCCAGGGAAAGCTGAATAATAGATATTGCAGCCTTTCATCGTCCCGAACAGGTCTTCGGGTGTTTTAAAATAAATTTCATTTGCCCCACGATCCATCAGGTAAGGACCGGTAATAGACACAGATAATCTTTCATCGTTGCCAACGATATCTTCGGCGTTAACACCGGGTTTCAATCTTCCGTTTAAATCGAAGTATTCACCGTCATGAAGCATCTTGCTTCTGATAAATCCCTGAAATGTTGACGGGTATGGAGGGAATACACCCTCTGTAAACCACTCGCCAAAGTGAAATGACTTGTTTCCCCTGAAAAAAAGGACGTCGTACGGTCTAACGAAATAGTCCGGCATATTATTTATCTCCTGCCAGGAAGCGCGCATAAAGCAGCGAAGTGATCATTGCATCAGTGTCACTGAAATTCATCAATAAACGGGACTGAGTAGAGATTTCATCGTCATTGGTATGCTTCCCTCTTGTTGCTTTTAATATTGTACAAAGGTACTTGCGTCTTGCTTCCCGATCAGTAATGGCTTCAAGGAGATCTCTAGATTCCTCAATCCTGTAAGGTGTTGTGCGGGAAATCTCACCGGCAAGAAAGTGCTCTTTCAGTTTAAGCAAGTCCTCAATCCGATCATTTGGAATTGTAAAACTCAGCGTATCAGTATGTCCCTTAATCAGTTGAATTGCCGTTGCATTCTTGCCGGGATAATTCTTT
>JBFLYJ010000226.1:0-5786 GCA_040756635.1 Nitrospirota bacterium | reverse complement strand
GATCAGCAGGGTCATGCCCCACGTGATTGATAAAAGACACAGAGAGTATGCGGGAAGGTTCATAGAGGTGCTCTCCACGTACAGGAAATTTGAGGACATGATAAATCTCGGCGCCTACAAGCAGGGTTCCAATTTCAAGGTGGATTACGCGCTGAAAATTATTGAAAGGTTGAGAAGCTATCTGAGACAGGAAATGAATGATCTGGTAGATTACACGGACAGTATACAGGGTTTGTATTCAATATTCGATGAAATGGAGAAGCAGGATGCGTAAGAACAGGACCATATCGAAGCTGCTTAAGCTGAAAGACAACCGGAAAAAGGAAATAGAGATTGAGGTCAAAAAGGCGGCCGACAGGGTCGATGAGGAAAAATCAAAACTCAAAAGCCTTGAAAAAGACTTTACTGACACTCTCGAAAGTTTCAGTGAAGAGAGCATTGAAGGCTCGATGGATGTGAATAATATCAACTCATACTATGATTTTTTTTCGCGCATTAACGGGAAGATAAATGAGCAGAAGAAGGTGCACGATCATCACAGCAACGAGCTTAAGTCGTTAAAAAACAACCTTGTCGAGGCGCATAAAGACAAAAAGGTGTTTGAAATACTGAATCAAAAGGCGGTCAGAAAGGAAATGAAGGAGAAACTCTCTTCAGAACAGAAAGAGTCTGATTTCTTCGCCATATCCAGGAGGATTAAATGAAAAGAGCGGCATTTATTATTTTGGCAATTTTTGTCATGTCCGTGTGTGCATACGCGGAGGAAGATATCGCCGGCATTATCGAGAAACAGCGTATTGAACTTGAACAGAAAGAAGAATTGATAAAGAAAGAGGGGGAGAGACTCAAAACACTTAAGAAGGAAGTTGAAGATGATATCGTCAAATACACGGCCCTTCTTGCTCAGATCGACAAATCACTGAAGCAGGCCGAGGAGATAGGGAACAAAAGACTGAAACATGTAGCAAAGGCCTATGAAGCGATGCAGCCGGAGGACGCAGCTTCCAGACTCTCGGGACTCGATAATGAGACGGCGGTCCAGATATTGCTTAAAATGGAGAGCAAGAAGGCAGGGCTTGTTATAGGTATGATGGGTGCCTCAAGGGCCACATTGCTGACCAAGGAAATCGCAAAACTGAAGATGTAGATAATAAGCACCTCTCTGTAAAATTTACCCTTCCTTCACAAGGAAGGGTTTTTTATTCCTCATCAGAAGTGTACGGTAAAATATTTGAAGTGGACATGCGTGCTTAATAAGTAATTATGGCAATACCTTAGTGAATGCGTAATTATGCAATGCAGGTATGATACAGTATTTTGGCTCATTCTCGTCCCGCATCCTGCGGTACTCCGAGGCTTTTGCCTGTTCAGACTTCCTGTCTTCACTACCGGCAAAAAAATCAGCTCAAATACTGTATCACGCCTGCCGTCTCTTGTTGAATAAAGGTATTAAGCCATCAAAGCAAATTCTGAAATCATATTGCGTCATAAATATTTTTAAGCATGTATGTCCGGACTTACACTAAGTAAATTTTACCGGACACTTATAATTTCCCCTGATTAAGAGAAGAAGTCCTGATGGAAAAACTTTCCCATTCAAGAAATATTTTCTGCATGATCCTGCACGGCAATAGAGCGGCAGTTATTTGGTAATTACATAGGCAGGGCGATAACACTATAAATTACAACATCATTCCCGCTGATTCGAGGCAATTAATAATCCGCAAGTGTGCTGGCATGCCGCTTGCTTTTTGGAAGGCATGGAAATTCTTATGAACAGCATCCCGGAAATGAACCCGGGGAAGCTTCAGATTACAGGCAATGAACTCCATCGCTGTGATACATCCTCATCTGACAAAAAGGGGTTTGCCTCTTTAGTCGAAGATGTGTATTCGAAATCAGAAGGTACGCAATCAGAGAAGCGTGAGATTTATTCTTCAAACCTTGTTAAAGAAGACGCAGCGCAGTATAAGCAAGTCACAGTGAATGATGATCTCCCGGTTGATAATAACACGACCGAAGGCACCGGGAAGACAGATGATCAGCAGGCTGCTGACAGTATAGAAACTGCGCCAGGGGACGATTGTCAGGTGAATGATGAAGAGGGGCAGGAGCATGGACTAAAGACAGGGGAGTTGTTATTTAGTATGCTTCAGCAATTTATGACCGAGAATGGCATCGATTCGGAGGTTTCAACCGGTGGACAGGTATCGGAAAACGGTCTGAAGTTAGGGACGCTGATAAAAAATATGATGAATGAATATGCCTCGGAAACCGTAAGCGGACCGGGTCCGGAAATGACGGGAGAACTGGAAACCGGAGCCAGCGAGGCAGGATCAACAGATACAACATCCGGCAATGGCTTGAAAATCGGAGCGCTGCTGAATGAGATAGTAAACAGCTATACGGCGGAAATAGAAGCAAATGATGGCTCATCGGAAGTCGCCGCCGACACGCACGGTGATAATGGTCTGAAAATCGGTGAACTGCTTAAGCAAACCAGGACTGGCGTGGAAGATACAAAAAAAGAAGATATTAAAGAGGAAATGATGTTTGCTGAGGGGGAAATTGATATAAGTGCGGCTGCGGACGATGCAGAAGTGGAGGGCCTGAGCTCATCGAAGGTAACAACCGGGCAGGCTGAATCAAGACACGGCACAGCAGGTCATGTCGAAAAGGTCAATTCAGAAGACAGGAATGCTAACGTCGATATCCCTGGGAACAGCGATAATGCAAAAGTGACAAACAGCAGGCCCGAATCCGGATTTTCACAACAGTTTAGTCAGGAGAACGCGTCAGGTGGCGATTCTCTTGACTTGGCAAAGGGCCGGCATAATGTTGTCAGCGATGCAGATACAATCAATATTAATTCGGTCAATACTTCAAATACCACCTATGAAACCGGCAGACCGGTCCAGGGCTTCTCTGCTCTTCAGACTCCAAAAACACCCGACACGCAGGAGCTGCTGAACAATGTTGTTTATGTAATAAAAGGCAGCGCAAAAATGGGTGTTTCGGTAGAACATGAAAACCTCGGCAAGTTAAACATCAGCCTCAGCCTCGAAAAAGGACTCGTAAACGTTCATATCAACACTTCGGACAAGACGGTAAGCGAGCTCCTGGAGAATAATATCCAGCAGATTATAGACACACTTAATAAAGACGGAGTCAGTGTGGGTGAGTTTTCTATCGCTCTGCGGGACCAGAAAGAGCATGAGCTTAACAGATATTCATTCAAGAACGGAAACGGCAGGGGAATTCGCGGGGAGAACAAAACAGACCGGCAGCACAGCGGTCTTGTAAATATTTTCGCATGAGATTTAATTAAGGATAGGAAGGAGGTAGTATGGACATATCCACGATAGGAAGTGTGAGCAATTCCGCCGCCAGTATAATAAGCGGCAAGACGCTCGGGAAGCAGGACTTTCTGAATCTGCTCCTTAAGCAGCTGAGTTATCAGGACCCGCTCAACCCGATGGACAGCACGGAGTTTACGACACAGCTTTCACAATTCAGCTCTCTGGAAGAGCTGACCAATATCAACAGCACATTGAGTGATGTGCTGGCGTTTCAGCAGTCAATGCAGAACGCGTCAGTGGCCAATATGATCGGTAAGACGGTGAAAGTGGACGGGAACTCAGCTAACCTGTCTGACACGGCTGAAATGAATTATGAACTTGGAGGTGATGCCGCAGCAGTAGAGATCTCGATTTATGACGGTGCCGGGAGGCTGGTCAGGACCGAAAATGCGGGGGCCGGTTCAGCCGGAAGCCGGAGTTATATCTGGGACGGGAAGGACAGTTTAGGCAATACACTGCCCAAGGGAGCGTATACATTCCAGGTTGAGGCAATGGACATATCAGGTAATCAGGTCCCTGTACAGAGCATCTCATCAGGAATCGTTACAGAAGTCATATTCGAGAAGGGAATGACGTATCTAATGCTGGACAACGGCACAAAAATCAACCTTAGCGATATCAAATCCATAGGATAAAGGAGAATTAAACATGGCACTTACATCATTATTTACGGCAGTCAGCGGAATGAACGCCAACGGCACAGCGCTGTCGGTAATCAGCGACAACGTCGCCAATATGAACACCCACGGTTTCAAGGCGAGCAGGGCGGCCTTCGGGGACATCCTGAGCCAGCAGCTCGGTGAATCACAGGTCGGAAGAGGTGTCTTACTGACCGATGTAGCACCGCAGTTTACACAGGGTACCTTTGAGAACACCGCAAGCGTACTTGATATGGCCGTTGACGGCGAAGGTCTCTTCATATTGAAAGACTCATCAGGGACTTACTACTCAAGGGCAGGGCAGTTCAGTGTTGACAAAGACGGCTATGTGGTTAATCCCGGTGGGACAAAGTTGCAGGGGTACGCTTTGGATTTGACGGGCGCTTCGAGCGGTCTTGGCGATATCAATATTTCATCCGTAAACAGCGCTCCCAGCGCAACTGCAAACGTTTCAATATCGGCGAATCTTGATTCCAGAGAAAGCATAATTTCAGCGTTTGACGTGACTGACCCTAATAACACGTCAAATTTTTCAAGCTCTATCTCAGTATACGATTCACTGGGAAACGGACACATCGTTAATATTTATTTTACGAAAACGGCCAGCAACACCTGGTCATGGAATGCAGTAGTTAGCGCTGCCGATAATGCAAATATATATGCTCCGGCAACCGCTGCTGTTGATGAAATACAGGCGACCGGCACATTAACTTTCAACTCTGACGGGAAACTGCTGACCGAGACCACTGCAGCTGCGCCTACCGGAGGCTTTGATTTTGAGGGTGGGGCCACTCAGAACCAGACAATTACGTTTGATTTTGGAGATTCAATAACAACAGACAGCGGCACCGGGTTGGACGGCACAACTCAGTTTGGGTCAAACTCTTCAACGTCATTTCAGAACCAGGATGGTTATGCATCCGGATCATTAAAGAGCATTACTATTTCTCAGGATGGAACCATGACGGGTATCTTTACAAACGGGCAAACGAGAGGGGTTGCCCAGATCGCGATTGCAAAGTTTGTGGCCCCTACACAACTCATAAAGATGGGCAGAAATCTTTATGCGGAATCTACTGATTCAGGCCAGCCTATTATCAGTACGCCGGGGACTTCGGGCACAGGTACGGTGCTGTCGAACACGCTGGAATTGAGCAACGTCGATCTCGCGGAAGAGTTCGTCAAGATGATTCTGTCTCAGAGAGGATTTCAGGCGAATTCAAGAGTTATATCCACATCGGATGAGTTGATGCAGGAGCTTGTTAATCTGAAGCGGTAATCGGTCACTGACAGAAGAACAAGGATATTGAATGCGTGTAAGCAGAAAGGGTGCAGGCTAAGTCTGCACCCTTTTTTTAAGGGACGTGTCCTCGGTCCGTATCATATCTCTCTTTGCGCTGCTTACCATATTCCTACCATTTAGTTTCGACTGATACAGTGCATTGTCCGCTGATTCGATCAGTGCTTTCGTAGTGTTGGCCATGAAAGGATAGCTCGACACACCCAGACTGATGGTTACACCTTCCGATGTCCCGCTGCCGTCCGTTATAGTGCATTGATCAACGGCCGAGCGCAGTTTCTCAGCCAGAAGGAACGCATATGCAGGTTCGGTATTTGGGAGGACAACTATAAACTCCTCACCGCCGTATCGTGATACCGTATCAGACTCACGTACCGTCATAAGAATTATTTTGGAGACGAGTTTCAGCGCGTCATCACCGAAGGTGTGCCCGTGAGAATCGTTAAATACCTTAAAGTGGTCGATATC